>JAJZTO010000267.1 GCA_021848865.1 Myxococcales bacterium | reverse complement strand
GGGAGATGCGCCCGACCCACCGCCCTCCCCGCTCCGCGGCGCGGCGCAGGAAGTGGCCGGCGAGGAGCGGCAGGTCCTCGATCCGCTCCCGCAGCGGCGGCAGCGGGATGACCAGCAGGTGCAGCCGGTAGAACAGCTCCTCGCGGAAGCGCCCCGCCTGCACCAGCGGGAGCAGGGGGCGCACGGTGGCCGCCACCACCCTCACCCCGGGCGCGCCGCCGTCGCCGGCGCGGCGCTGGTCGCCCTCCTGGAGCAGGCGCAGGAGCCGCGCCTGGCCACCCGCCGGGAGGTCGGCGACCTCACCGAGGAAGAGCGTGCCGCCCCGGGCGTCGCCGCCCGCCGCCGGCGCCTCGCGGAACGCGCCGGCGAAGCCGGGGCCGGCGGCGCCGGCGAGCGCCCGCTCCAGCTCCGCCTCCGGGACCGCCCCGCGCCGCAGCGCGACGAAGGGCCCGGCGCGACGCCGGCTGCGCTCGTGGAGCACCCGGGCGGCGTGGTGCCGCCCGGAACCGGCCTCGCCCGTGAAGAGCACCGGGCCGTCCGAGGTGGCCGCGGCGTCCACGAGCCGGTCCACCTCCCGGATGGCCGCTGCGCTACCGACGATCAGTCCGGACTGGTCCATGCCCTCTCGCCCCGAGGTTCGCCCCGGCGCAGCGGCCGCAGGTGAACCTGGACCCCTGGCGCCTGCATCACGCGGTCCAGCACCGCGGTTAGGAGCTCCCTGTGAATTCCATCCATTGGGAGCGCGGATGGGTCAAACGCCCCATGATCCAGTGGCGCGCATTCCCCCATGTGGGGCCTGTCACGGGGTGCAGGGCGACACACCCTCGGCCCAGGGTCAGGGCGCCACCCTGGCGGGAGCGTCCTCGTAGAACTGGCCCTGGTAGGCCCAGATCCGGTTGCGCCCCGCGTCCTTCGCCCGGAAGAGCGCCTCGTCGGCCCGCCCCACCAGCTGCTCGGGGCTGGCGACGTCCGGCCCGGGGAACGCGGCGACCCCGCAGGAGCCGGTCACCGGAACCACCGGCGGCGCGCCGGTGGCCGGATCGCGCGCGCCCTCGACGACGAAGGAGTGCGCGCCGATGGAGCGGATGATGCGCCGGGCGACGTGGAGCGCGTTGACGAGGTGGGTGCGGGGGAGGAGCACCGCGAACTCCTCGCCGCCGTAGCGCGCCGAGAAGTCGTGGTCCCGCACCGAGTTGCGGATGAGCACCGCCACCTCGCGCAGCACCTTGTCGCCGAAGGGGTGGAGCCATTGGTCGTTCACCGCCTTGAAGCGGTCGAGGTCGATCATCAGCAGCCGTGCAGCGGGTCGGCGTGGCGCTGGGCGCGCCCGAACTCCTCGCGCAGCCGGACCTGGAAGTGGCGGTGGTTGAACAGCTCGGTGAGGCCGTCGGTGACGGAGAGCCGCTCCAGCCGGTCGTTCGCCTCCTGCAGCCGGTCCTGCAGGTCCTTGATGCGCAGCATGGCCCCGACCCGGGCCAGCAGCTCGGTCTCGTGCGAGTCCTTGCTGACGTAGTCGTCGGCGCCGTTCCGGAGGCCGCTCACCCGGGTCTTCAGGTCGTCCTGCGCCGACAGCATGATGATCGGGAAGTAGCCGACGTTCATCGCCGGGCTCTTCAGCTTGCGCAGGACCTCGATGCCGGTCTGGTCGGGCAGCACCAGGTCCAGCACCAGGACGTCCGGGGGCGAGGCCCTGACCCGCTTGAGGGCCGAGGCGCCGTCGAAGGCGTAGGAGACGTCGTAGCCCTCGCGGAGGAGCACCTGGCCGATGCGCTCGGCCTGCGCGCGCGAGTCGTCGACGACCAGGACCTTGCCCTTGGGCATCGCCCGGAGGGTACCAGGGGAACCGCCGCCCGTGCATCCTTCTCCGGGGCGGGGACCGGAAAGAGGCCGGGGGGAGGCGTGGCCACGCCGCCCCGCCCCTGGCGGGAACGTCACGCGAGTTCGGCGAGGACCTCGGCCGGCAGGACCGGCGCGAGGCCGCCGCCCCCCAGGATGTTGACGATCGGCGACGCCGCGGCCCGCACCACCGAGCCGGTCGGCCAGGCCGTCCCCAGGCCGGTGTAGGTGGAGACGTCCCGCACCAGGTCGAGGCGGCTCACCCCCTCCGGCGCCACGCGGGTCGCCGGCCGCCAGGGGGCGAAGACGCGCTCCTGGGCGACGAAGCCCCCGCCGCGCCCGTCGGCGACCGCCGCGTCGACGGCGCGGGCCCAGGCTTCCGGCTCCAGCTCCGCCCCGAGGTGGACGCTCTTGCCGCCGTAGTCCCAGCTGCGCTTCAGGACGAAGCGCTCCCGCTCGGCGAGGAGCCGCGGCCGCAGCGCCTCGTCGAGCCGCCGGGTCCAGGGGAGCCGGCCCGCGGCGGCGCGCTCCTCCGCGTCGAGGCCGGCGAGCGCGGCGAGCCCGGCGTCCTCGGCGCACTCCGACAGCCGCGCGAAGAGCGCCTTGGCCTCGAGCAGCCCGTTCACCGGGTTCGCCAGGACGTACCGGCCGGGCGCGCGCAGGGCGCGGGCGAAGGGGCTGCCCGCCGGCGTGTTGTGGGCCCAGACGTGGCGGTAGAGCAGGTCCCACTCCTCGGGCTGGCAGTCGGCGGGGACCCGCAGCTCCGCGCGGTGGCCCATCTGCCGGAAGTGGGCCACCAGCCGGCGGAGCTCGCCCACCTGCGCGTCGCCCGGGCGCGCCACCACGGCGATGGACGGGCGGGCCCGGGCGCCGCCGCGCGCCTCGTGGAAGGCCTGCAGGGCGGCGCGGAACTGCTCCATGTTGCTGCCGCAGGCGGCGACCAGGTCCTCGGCGCGGCGGGGCGGCAGGCCCCGCGCCCGCGCGGCGGCCCGCAGCCAGGCGTGGGCCGCGAGGTCGGCGTAGGCCGGCATCGCCGGGATGGTGGCGTTCAGCTCCAGGGCCCGGGGCGCGGCGCCCGGCCCCGCCGGCCGCAGGAAGTCCACCCGGGCCACCACCGCCGGCACCGGCGCCTCGGCGAAGAGCCGCGCCATCGCCTCGGCCTCCAGCCCCTCGAACGGCCCGGTGAGCGAGGCCCGGTCGCGCGCGTCGCCGCGCTCGAGCAGGGCCCGCGCCAGCTTCACCGCCCCGGAGAGGATGGCGCGGGCCTCGCGCGCCAGCGCCGCCAGCTCCTCGCGGGAGAAGGGCTCCGGCTCCGCCACCAGCGGGATCGGCACCACCGCGCCGTCGGGCTTCAGGACCGAGAGGCCGTCGGCCCAGGCGGCGGCCGCGGCCTCGCGGCCGATGCGCGCCAGCGTCTCGCCGTCGAAGGGCAGCTCCATCCGGCCTCCTGGCGCCACGGCGCCGTTGCGGGCGGCGGCGGCGGGGTGTTAGCACAGCGGGGTGAAGATCTACACGAAGAGCGGCGACTCCGGAGAGACCGGCCTCTTCGGGGGACCGCGGGTCCCGAAGGACGACGCGCGGGTCGAGGCCTACGGCGCGGTGGACGAGCTGAACGCGGCGCTCGGGGTGGTCCGGGCGCGCAACGCCGCCGGCGGCGCCGACGCCGAGGTGGACGGCTTCCTCGCGGTCCTGCAGCAGCGCCTCTTCGCGGTCGGCGCCGAGCTGGCGACGCCGCCGGAGGCCCGGGCCCGGGCCTCGCTGCCCCCGGTGGAGCCGGCCTGGGTCGAGGAGATGGAGCGCCGCATCGACGCCTGGGAGGCGGCGCTCGAGCCGCTGCGCCGGTTCGTGCTGCCCGGCGGCGACGAGGTGGCGGCGCTGCTCCACCAGGCGCGCACCGCCTGCCGCCGGGCCGAGCGCCGGGTGGTGGCGCTGCACCGGCAGGCGCAGGTGGCGCCGGGAGTGCTCGCCTTCCTGAACCGCCTCGCCGACCTCCTCTTCGTGCTCGCCCGGACCGTGAACGCCCGCCGCGGCGTGGCCGAGCCGACCTGGGACCCGGGGCGGAGGGGCTGACGCCGTGGCGCTCCGTGCCCCCGTGGCCCTGGTCACCGGCGCCGGCGTGCGCGTCGGCCGGGCCATCGCGCTCGACCTCGCGCGCCACGGCTGGCGGGTGGCGGGCCACTACCTGTCGCACCGGCCGCCGCGCGGCCTGGTCCCGCTGCGCGCCGACCTCTCGGCGCCCGGGGGCCCCGACGCCCTGGCCGGCGCCTTCCGCGAGCGCTTCGGCCGGCTCGACCTGCTGGTGAACAGCGCCGCCGGCTTCGAGGAGCGGCCGCTCGGCCGCACCGACGCCGCCGCCTTCGACCGGATGATGGACCTGAACGCCCGCGCGCCGCTGCTCCTCTCCCGCGCCCTGGCGCCGCTCCTGCGCCGGAGCGGCGGCTCCATCGTCCAGATCGCCGACGTGGGCGGGGGGCTCGTGGCCTGGAACGGCTTCGCCGCCTACGCCGCCTCCAAGGCGGCGCTGGTCCGGATCACCGAGAGCCTGGCCCTGGAGCTGGCCCCCCGGGTCCGGGTGAACGCGGTGGCGCCGGGCACGGTGCTGTGGCCGGAGAGCTACGGCGCGGCCCGGCGGCGGGCCCTGGCCCGGCGCATCCCGCTCCGCCGGGCGGGCCGGCCCGCGGACGTCGCCGAGGCGGTGCGTTTCCTGGCC
>JAJZTO010000266.1 GCA_021848865.1 Myxococcales bacterium | reverse complement strand
CGAGGCAGAGGTGGAGTACGCGGACCACACCTCGCCCTCGATCCACGTGGCCTTCGACCTCGTGGGCGAGCTGCCCCGGCTGCCGGGCCGGAAGGCGCGGCTCGTCGTCTGGACCACCACCCCCTGGACCCTGCCGGCCAACCTGGCGGTGGCCGCCCACCCCGACCTGGCCTACGTCGCCTACGACCTCGGCGGGGTGGCGCACGTCGTGGCCCAGGAGCTGCTCCTGCCCTTCCTCGCCGCCTGCGCGCCCGGGGAGCTGGCGGTGGGCGGCCCGCCGGTGCCGCACTCGCCGCCGGCCCACGAGGCCGCCACCGGCGGCGCGCCGGTGGGCCTGGTCGCGCACCTCGCCGATCCGCGGCGCATCCTCGCCTACTACGAGGGGAAGGAGCTGGAGGGGCTCTCCTACCGCCACCCCTTCATGGCGCGCGAGTGCCCGGTGATCCTCGGCGCCCACGTGACGCTGGAGGCCGGCACCGGCCTGGTCCACACCGCGCCGGGCCACGGCCAGGAGGACTACGAGGTCGGCCTGAAGTACGGCCTGGCGATCCTGAACCCGGTGGACGGCGCCGGGATCTTCACCGCCGAGGCCGGGAAGTACGCCGGGCGGAAGATCTTCGAGGCGAACGGGGCCATCGTCGCCGACCTCCACGCCTCGGGCCACCTGCTCTCCGATCCCGGGGCCACCCTGCGCCACAGCTACCCGCACTGCTGGCGCTGCCACCAGCCGGTGGTCTTCCGCGCCACCGACCAGTGGTTCCTGTCGCTGGAGCACGCCGGCCTGCGCAAGCGCACCCTGGAGGAGATCGACCGGGTGCAGTGGATCCCGCGCTGGGGCCGCGACCGCATCTACAACATGATCGAGAACCGGCCCGACTGGTGCCTCTCGCGCCAGCGGACCTGGGGCGTCCCGGTCCCGGTCTTCTACTGCGAGGGCTGCGCCGAGCCCCTCGTCGACCCGGGGGTGATGCGCCGGGTCGCCGACGTCTTCGCCGAGGACGGCATCGAGGCCTGGTACGAGCGGCCGGCGGCCGAGTTCACGAAGGGCGTGACCTGCGCGAAGTGCGGCGGGGCGGCCTTCCGGCGGGAGCAGGACATCCTGGACGTGTGGTGGGACTCGGGGTCGAGCTGGGCGGCGGTCGCCGAGCGGCGCGGCATGGGCTTCCCGGTGGACCTGTACCTGGAGGGCTCCGACCAGCACCGCGGCTGGTTCCACTCCTCGCTGCTGGCCGCCATGGCGACGCGCGGCCGCGCCCCCTACCGCGCCGTGCTCACCCACGGCTTCCTCCTCGACGCGCACGGCAAGGCGATGTCGAAGAGCGCCGGCAACGGCATCGAGCCGGAGGAGATCATCAAGAAGTACGGCGCCGAGATCCTGCGGCTCTGGGTCGCCGCCTCGGACTACCGGGACGACGTCACCCTGTCGGACCAGATCCTGGCCGGGCTGGCCGAGGGCTACCGGAAGATCCGCAACACCGTCCGCTGGGCGCTCGGGAACCTCGCCGACTTCGAGCCGGGGAAGGACGACGTCCCGGTCGCCGAGCTCGAGCCCATCGACCGGTGGGCGATGGCGCGGCTCGCCGCCTGGGTGGCGAAGGTGAAGCAGGCCTACGCCGACTACGAGTTCCACGTCGCCTACCACGCCACCATCCAGCTCTGCGCGGTGGAGCTCTCGGCCCAGTACTTCGACATCGTCAAGGACCGGCTCTACACCGCCCGCAAGGACGGCCGGCCCCGCCGCAGCGCCCAGACGGTGCTCCACGCGGTGGCCGGCGACCTCCTGCGCATGCTGGCCCCGGTGCTCTCCTTCACCGCCAGCGAGGCCTGGGACGACCTGCCCAACCCGCCCGCCGAGTCGGTCTTCTTCGCCGGGTTCCCGGAGCGGCCCCGGCCGGCCGACGCCGAGGCCCTGGAGGACCGCTACGGCCGCCTCTTCGCGGTGCGCGAGGTGGTGCAGAAGGCGCTGGAGGCGGCCCGCCAGCGCAAGGAGATCGGCTCCGGCCTGGAGGCGATGGTGACGGTCCGCGCCGAGGGCGAGACCCGCGCCCTGCTGGAGTCGGCGCGGGCCGAGCTGCCGGCGCTCCTCATCGTGTCGAAGGTGGCGCTGGCCGACGGGCCGCTGGCCGCCGAGGTGGCGCGCGCCCCCGGCGTGAAGTGCCCGCGCTGCTGGGTCTTCGCCGAGGACGTGGGGCGGAGCGCCGCCCACCCGCAGCTGTGCGGCAAGTGCGCCGCCGCCCTGGCATGAGCGCGCGCATCGGCAAGTGGCGCCTGCTGGCGGCGATCTTCGCCGCCGGCCTCGCCGCCGACCAGGTGACCAAGTTCCTGGCGGTGGACCGCCTCACCTGGGCCTTCTCCCGGGCCGGCGCCCGGACGCTCCTCGAGAAGCTCCGCGCCTTCTACACGCTCACCCACCTGGAGGGGATGGCCCGCGAGCCGCACTACGTCTTCCGCTCCTGGTGGCGGATGGCCTACGTCGAGAACCCCAACGCCGCCTTCAGCCTGGGCGGCTTCCTGCCGCCGGGGCTGCGCCACGGGGTGTTCCTGCTCTTCGCGGCGGTGGCGGTGGGCGTGATCATCTGGTTCTACCGCCGCCTCGGGGAGGGGCAGCGCTACCAGCAGGTGACGCTGGCGCTGGTGCTCACCGGCGC
The DNA here is from genome assembly GCA_021848865.1 of Myxococcales bacterium. Lineage (GTDB taxonomy): Bacteria > Myxococcota > Myxococcia > Myxococcales > Anaeromyxobacteraceae > JACRMN01. Next base: position 1,906 of record JAJZTO010000266.1, on the reverse strand, counting down.
CGTCGGAAACGTGGTGGACCGGCTGCTCCGGCGTTACGTCATCGACTTCGTCGAGTGGTACTGGTGGAACCGGCCCGACCTGCGCTGGCCCACCTTCAACGTCGCCGACTCCATGCTCAGCGTCGGGATCGTCCTCCTCCTCGTCTACCCCGAGGGGAGGAGGAAGCCGGCGCCGAAGGAATGAAACCGGCTCCGCCGGACGTTCTCCCCGCCGACCACCGGTCGAGACCATGCTCCCCGTCCTCCTGCGCATCGTCATCCCCTCCGGCTACGGGCTCCCCGCGGCCGTGCTCGCCGCCCTGCTGCTCGTCGTGGGGCGCGCCCTCGCCTACCAGCGGCGCCTGGCCCGGCAGGAGAAGCCCATCTCCTTCCTCGCGGCGCTCGGCGACGACAAGACCACCGCCGTGGTCCTGGCGGTCCTGATCGGGGTGGCCTGGCGCTCGGGGCTGCTCGACGGCCGGCTCTCCCTGCCGCTGCACACCTACGGCCTGCTCATCGCCAGCGCCTTCGTGGCCGGCATCTGGCTGGCGCAGCGCGAGGCCCGCCGCCAGGGGCAGGACCCCGAGCGGGTGGCCGACCTCTCCTTCTGGATCCTGGTCGCCGCGCTGGTGGGCAGCCGCGTCTACTACATCTTCGTGAACTGGAACGACTACTTCGGCGACGCGGCCTGGATCGTCACCAGGGTGGGGCGCATCCCGCGGCTGCTCGCGGTGTGGGAGGGCGGGCTGGTCTTTTACGGCGGCTTCATCGCCGCGGTGGCCGCCGGCGCCTGGTACCTGCGCCGCCACCGGATGCCCTTCCTGCCCTACGCCGACACCCTCATCCCCTCGGTGGCCTTCGGCCACTTCCTGGGGCGGCTGGGCTGCTTCTCGGCCGGCTGCTGCTGGGGCGCCCCCTGCAGCCCGTCGCTGCCCTGGGCGACCCGCTTCCCGCCCGAGTCGCTCGCCTACCAGAGCTTCGCCGCGCGCGAGGGCGGCGCCCGCTTCCTCGACCACGTCCACCTGACCACCCTGCCGCTCCACCCCACCCAGCTCTACGAGTCGCTGGGGGAGCTGCTGCTCTTCGCGGTGCTGGTGCTGCTGGTGCGCCCGCGCAAGCGGTTCCACGGTCAGGTGCTGGCGGTGTGGCTCATGGCCTACGCGGTGCTGCGCACCACCGTCGAGTCCTTCCGCGGCGACATCGAGCGGGGCGTCGTCGACGGGCTGGGCGTCGGCCAGTGGACCTCGATCCTGATCTTCGCCGCGGGCATCGCCGTGTGGGTGGGGGCGAGCCGCAAGGCCCGCGCCGCCCGGGCCTCCGCGCCGGCGCTGGCCTGATCGCTCCCGGCCGCGGCGGTGGTAGCATCCTCCGCCGTGGCCCTCCCTCCCCAGCGGCCCGGCGCCGGCGGCAACGGGTCCGACGACCCGATCGCCGAGCGCTACCAGGACCGGGAGCTGGCCGATCAGTGCCAGGAGCTGGAGGAGGGGCTCGAGCAGCTCAAGGCTCGCTACGAGATGTGGTTCCTGGGCGTGGAGAAGCGCGAGCCCAACCGCGACCGGGACGAGCTGAAGCGGCGGGTGGAGCGCGTCAAGACCGCCTTCACCCGCAACACCGGCCTGAAGTTCCGCGTCCAGACGCTGGCGGCCCGCTTCCTCTCCTACGAGCGGATGTGGCTGCGCAGCGCCCGGGAGAAGGAGGCCGGCACCTACCGCCGCGATCTGGAGCGGGCGCGGCGCCGGGCCCGGGAGCGGCAGGTCGAAGCGCAGCGCGCCGCCGATCCGCCGGCGCCCGCGGCCACGGCGGCCGGCGCCTCGCCCGCTGCCGAGCCGCCGGTGCGCTACCCGGTGGCCGGCGCCGCCGCCCAGCCGGAGGCGGGCGCCCCCCCGCCTGCGCCGCCGCGCGCCGACCCCGCCACGCCGCTGCCCTT
>JAJZTO010000265.1 GCA_021848865.1 Myxococcales bacterium | reverse complement strand
CTGGGGAGGGTGATGAAGAGGTTCGCCTGCTTTGAGCGCTTGCACGCTTCGTGATGGGGTCGCCATCACGGAATCTGATGGTCTGCCGCCGGCTCCGCGCGGCGAGCGACAGTCGAGCTGACCGGTCGGGCTGCGCGCCGCTTGGTTGCGCCACTGCGCGCGAGGCGATGGCGGTCTGGGCGAGGGACGGCGACATGGGGCGCCTCGCGCTCCGCGGCGCTCGACGAAAGGAGGCCGTTCCCGGTTCCCGTTCCCGCTCGCTGTAGGGGGATGCGGGAACGGGAACCGGGAACGCTACCTGACGGTGAGTTCGTAGCCTGCAGGGGTCTTGCGTACGCGGCCGGCACCGCAAAGCTCGGCGAGCGCAGCGCCGAGAGTGGTGGCGCGCATGTGACAGGAGAGGCGAAGCGCGTTGAGGCGGACCGGTGTCCCAGCATCGGCGAGCAGGCGCTCGACCTTGTCAGCCGGGCTGGGCTCACGGGGCGAGGGAGACGGCGGCGTCGGGGTGGAGTCGAGGATCTCGAGCGCGAGCAGGTCGGCGGTGCCACGCAGAGCGAGCGCGAGGCCGCCATACGAGGGTGCGGCACGGTGCTCGACGGACAGCTGGAGCTGCTCGTCGGCGCGTCGCAGGTAGAGGTTCGAGTCGCCCCACGCGTGGAGCTCGGAGCTGCCGCGGAGTGCCTGGCCGGCTCGTATGCGACCGGCGCCCTTGCGGGCGTGATGCACGAGGACGACGGCGAGGTGGAAGCGACGCTGGAGGTCCCGGAGGTAGGCGAGCAGCGGGGCGACCTCGGCGGCGGCGTTCTCGTCGATGCGGTGCAGGCGCACCAGCGGGTCGAGGACGAGAAGCCTCGGCTGCAATGCGGCGACCGTCTCGGCGAGGCGGCGCTGGTCGTCGGCGAGGTCGAGGCGCAGGCTGGGGGCCGTGATGACGTGGATGTCGAGGTCGGCGAGCCTGACGGCGGCGGCGCGCGCGATGCCGTCGAGGCGAGCGCGGACGACGTGGAGCGCGTCCTCTGCGGCATAGAGCAAGACGCGGCCAGCGTGCGCGACGGGGAAGCGGCGCAGACAGGGCGTTCCTGATGCGACGGCCACGACCATGTCGAGGGCGAGGAAGGACTTGCAGGACTTGGGCTCGCCGCCCACGATGCCGACAGCCTGGTCGGCCCAGAGGTTCTCGATGAGCCAGAGGCGCTCGGGCGGACAGTGCGCGAGGCGGCAGGCGAGCTCGACGGGAAGCCCGGTCATCGCGCCCTTCCAGACGCCACCGGCCGTGGCTTCTTGGTCTCGGGGGGCGGCGCGGCAAAGACGTCGAAGAAGAGCTTCTCGTCGAGGAGCTTGGCCTCGCGCTGGACGGCGGCAAGGAGCAAGTCGTTGGCCGTCTGCATGAGGGTGCGGAGGTTGCCGCCAGCGTGCTCGACGAGCGTGGACTGGAGCTCGGGCGTGATGAGCCTGGGACAGCCGGCCTTCTCGAGGGAGAAGCGCAGGCACTGCAGGAGCTCGTCTCGGGACGCGGCGTCGAGGACGAGCTTGGGTCGAATGCGGCTGTCGAGCGGCAGGAGCTTGGGCGAGCGCAGCTTCTCGAGGAAGCAACGGTCGCCGGCGAAGACGACGGTGAGGATGGCACGCGAGTCGAAGTCGGCGCTGCAAAGGAGTCGCAGCTCGGAGAGGACCTCGGGACTCGCCTCCTGCGCCTCGTCGAAGATGAGCACCGGGCGAAAGAGGGACGCCTCGATGTGGTGGGTCCAGGTGGCGCGGAGCGACTTGGCGCCGGCCCAGCGGTTGTGCGGGGCCAGAGGGACGCCGAAGAGGTCGCCGAGCTCACGGTAGAAGTCGGCCACGCCGGCCTGGGGGCGAGTGATCTGGCCGACGAGGACGTCGCGAAGCTTGCCGACACGGTCGGCGAGGAGGCGCGTGCCCGCCGACTTGCCGACGCCGGGATCGCCGATGAGGGCGGCGAAGCCGCCGTCGAGGACCAGGGTCTCGACGCGCCAGATGAAGCTCTCGAGGCGGGACGTGGTGCAGAGCGCCTCGGTCGGGACGTCCTGGGCGAAGGGGTTCCACTTGAGGCCGAAGAGCTGGAGCACCTTCCTGTCGGTGGCGTTCATCGGGCGTCCTCCGGGTCGTCGTCGGTCGAGGGCAGGTCGTCCTTGGGCAGATACGCCGGCGGCAGGCCGGTCTCGGCGTGCTCGGCCATGAGCTTCTCGAGCAGGGGCGCCATGCCTGCGGCGGGCACGGGCGTCGCCGACATCGGGCCGATGGGCGCGACGATGCGCCTGCGGCCGTCGGCGTTGCGCGCCTTGTCGAGCGGGTAGAGGCGGCAGAGGATGCTGTCCGTCCGCGGGTCCATGAGGAGCACGTACGACAGGTCCCAGCGCGCGTAGCGGAGTCGCAGCCGCTCGAGGTGCCGGTAGCGCGACGGGACCTCGAAGCGGACGCCGTCTACGGTCACGGTGCCGTCGGAGCGGCGCTGGGTTCTGCCGATCTCCATGGTGAAGGCGACCCGGAGCTCGTCCGAGGAGGGAGCGGGGCGCAGCACGTTCTTGTCGTCAAGGAAGCGGCGAAGCGGCTCCTCGTGGGTCTCGGAGTGGACCGTGCGGTTGTACTCGCGCTCGACCCAGGCCTGCGTCGCCTCGTTGAGTAGCGCGAGCGAGAGGTCGGTCACGCCCTCGCACATCGCGACGAGTCGCCCCTCGACCTGGGCCCAGAAGTTCTCCTGCTTGGCATTCTGGTACGGGCTGTAGGGCAGCGTCTGCTCGGGGACGATGGACAGCCGCCCGAAGCCCTCCTGGGTCTCGGCGGCGATCATCGGGCCGCCGTTGTCCTCCATGAAGGCGCGCGGCAAGCCCCTCTTCTGAAAGGCCTGGCAGAGACCATGGACGTAGTTCTCGCCGTTCTCGTCGAGGTACCACTGGGCGTGGCAGCACAGGCGCGACCGGTCATCGAGGACCGCGAGGAGCACGGGCGTCTTCCACTCGGCGGTCAGGGTGAGCACCCGCAGCGAGCCCGAGTGGAAGTCGGAGTGGAAGAGGCCGCCGACGTACTCGGCCTCGAAGCTGCGCACCTCGCGCTCCTCGAGGCGCTCCTCGGCACGCACGACGCCGGGGCTGCCGGGGCCGTTGCGGGGGCCGAGGCGTTTGCGCTTGAGCAGGCCGTGGGCCTTCATGTACCGCCAGACCGTCGCGTACGACGGCACGGGACCGAGCCCGAGCTTCTCGGCGAGGACGCGGAGGTTGTCGTAGTGGAGCTTGTAGCTCCAGGTCCGGTGCTGCCGATACTGTGTGGCGAGCGCCTGGATGACGCGCTCCTCCATGGATGGCATCCGGCCGGCGTCTTTGCGAATACGCCGGCGAAGCACGCCCACCGGGTCCTTGCGCTCGTTCCTCGCCTGGTAGAACCACCTCTCGATCGTCGAGAAGCCGTAGGTGACGAGGTTGTTCGTGATCGGGTGCCGCCACTGCTTCTGCGACAGCGCCTGGAGCGCCGCCTTGAGCTCTCCCCTTGCGGGTGGAGCGGCGAGGAGCGCTCCCACGAGCGCGAAGCGTAATCGCGCCCAGCGGACGTGGCTTCCCCCATTGCCCTGGTCATCGGCCATTGCATTTACTCCTTTCGCGGCCGTTGTGCCGCAATTATGTCAATGACCGACTTCTACTCCGCTTCTCCTGGGGCGGTCAAAAGGCATCCTCTGCGGGTCACGCGTGCCCCTCGGCAAGCGCGAGGTGAGCCGCCGACCGCGTCGTGAGCGGCGCGAGCAAGCGTAGCGTCGCGACGAGACGGGCCTGCGCGTCGCCGGGGAACCGCTCGAGGAGCGACAGCGGCAACGCGTCCACGTCGACAGGCGTGTCGAAGAGCCCTCGTGCGGCCTGCCATGTGCGGCTCGCGACGAAGGTCTCCCGCCAGAAGACGCGCCAGCGCTCGAGCGTCTCCGGGCTGACGCCGAAGAGGTCGTGCAGCTTCTCGAGCCGCCACGGGGTGGTCCCATGCTGCATCGCCGCGGCGGCGACGACGACGCCGCCAAGGTAGAGCTTGCGGCCGAGGAATCGGACCGAGGGCGGCGTCACCCGATGTCGGCAGCCAGCCTCGGCACAGCAGAAGCTGAGCCGAAACCCGTAGTCGTCGCCGAGCGCGACCCGGGCACCTCGGGGCTTGCGGGGATAGCGGGCGCTGTGCAGGCACCCGCCGCAGTCGGGGCAGCCCATCCTCCGGGCAGCGGCGGCGAGGTCACAGTCGATGCGATGCAGGAACGCGTACAGTCTGGCGTCGGCCAGAACGGAGTGATACATGGGAGCTCTCTCCTTGCCTTTGACAGCAGGAGAGCGGAGCCCCCTCGGACGGCGAGATCAAGTTTTCCGAGGGGGCTTTGTCTATCCCCTCGCCGACCGTGAGCAGGGACCTACCGTCGGCCCCTCATGTTCCGGACGCGCACTCACAGCGCCACGAAGCGCGGCCTGTCGGCCAGCCAGCGTAAACCTGCCGACACGTGCGCCGCCTACCTGCACAAGTACGCCGAGTACATGCACTACGCCAAGTACCTCGCCAGGGGCCTCCCGATCGC
>JAJZTO010000264.1 GCA_021848865.1 Myxococcales bacterium | reverse complement strand
CGATCTCGGGTGGCCGTGGGTGTCGTTCACCCGCTTGAAGTGGTCCACGTCCAGGAAGACGAGCGAGAGCGGCGCCACCAGCCGATGGGCCCGCGCCGTCTCCTGGCCCAGCCGCTGGACGAAGTAGCGGTGGTTGTAGAGGCCGGTGAGCTCGTCGGTGAGGGCCAGCTGCTGGAGCCGCTGGTTCACCGCCAGCAGGGCGCGGGTGCGCGACGCCTCGTCGAGGCCCAGGAGCTCCTGCGCCTCGTGGAGCGCCTGCGCCTCCTCGTCGAGCCGCAGCTCCAGGTGGCGCATCCGCACCCGGAAGAGGTCGCGCAGCGAGACGATGCCGGCGAGCCGCCCCCCGGCCAGCACCGGGACGTGGCGGAAGCCCCGCCGGTTCAGGAGCTCCGAGGCCTCCGCCACGGTGGTGGCGGCGTCCAGGGAGACGGGGTCGCGCGTCATCACCTGGCCGACGCGGGTGGAGCGCGGGTCGAGGCCGGCGCCGACCACGCGCATCAGCAGGTCGCGCTCGGTGAAGACGCCGGCCACGCCGCCCGGCCCCGGGCCGGGGACCACCACGCAGCCGACGCCGCGGCCGCGCATCAGCGCCGCCGCCTCCTCCACGACGTCCTCCTCGGAGGCGGTGAGCACGCTCGCCGACATCAGCTGCGCGATCGGGACCGCCATCTCGTCGCCGTCCCGGAGATCCGTGTCGCCCATGACCGCGTCCTCGCCCGCGCCGCGGGCCCGTCTCGAGTGGGGGGGAACGGGCGCAGCCTACCGCAGGGCCCGCCGCGCCGGAACGTCCGTTCGCGTGAGCGGCCAGGGTCAGCGAGAACCCGCCGCCGGGCCGAGGGCCTCGAGCACCGCCGGCCGCTCCGCGTCGAACCGGGCCTGGGCGTGGCGCAGCGGCCGGTCGCCGGGATCGGTCAGCAGCGCGGCGCCGAGCCCGGCGTCGAGCGCGTCGAAGCGGACCTTCAGGTCGCGGCCGATGACGGCGAAGCGCGGCTCCCAGCCGACGGTGCTGACCACGAAGCGGCCGGGCGGCGCGGAGAAGGCGTCGATCCCGTCGGAGTAGCGGGCCGGGGGGTGGCCGTCGCCGAGCAGCCGGAAGAGCGTGGGCACCAGGTCCACGTGGCTGGTGGGGTTCTCCACCACGCCGGCGGGAACGCCCGGGCCGGCGAGGACGAAGGGAACGTGGGTCTCCCCGGCGCTGACGCCGTGGGAGTGGCCGCGCCGCCCGGCCTCCCCGTACTCCTCGCCGTGATCGCCGGTCACCGCCAGGAGCGGCGCCCGCCCGCGGCGGGCCTCGAACCAGGCGAGGAACCCGTCCAGCTTCCGGTCGACCTCGAAGGCGGCGTTGCGGGCGCGGTTGCGCACCAGCGCCGGCGGCGCCTGCAGGGCGGCGAGCCCGCCCTCGCCGCCCCAGGCGGGGAGGAAGGGCCGCGGCCCGGGCGGCGCGTCGTAGGGGAAGTGGGTGCCGTCGAAGAACAGGAACAGGAAGACGGGCTCGTCGCCGGCCCGCTCCACGGCGGCCCGGGCCACCGCCAGCATGTCCTCGTCGCGCCGCGAGGTGTCCAGGGCCTCGGTGAAGGCGGTGTCGAGCTCCTCCTTCACGTCGCCGAAGGTGGAGTCCATGAGCCCCATCCAGTCCACCGACGAGGCGGTGACCAGCTTCAGCCGGTAGCCGTTGGCCCGGAGCGCGGCGAAGAGGAGGGGCCGGCGGCCGGCGGCCACCGCCGCGTCCAGCTCGTGGGCCCGCAGGCCGGAGAGGAGGCTGAAGACGGTGTAGTGGGTCGAGGTGGCGGAGGCGTAGTGGCGGGCGAAGCGGGTGCCGGCGGCGGCGCGCGCCCAGAGGTGGGGCATGGTGGCGGCGTCGAGGTGCTCGGCGGGCAGGCTCTCGACCAGCGCCAGGACCACGTCGGGGCGGCGGGTGAAGCGGACCTCCCCGGGCGGGAGCGGCTCGGGCAGGCGCGCCGCGCTCGCGGCGGCGGCGCGGGCCAGCGGCCCGGCCACGGCGACGCGGGGGCGCCCGGTGAGCTCGGCGAGCCAGCCGTTCAGGCGAAGCGGGATCTGGAGGGGGAGGACCTGGCCGGCGGCGAACACCGCCGGTCCGCCGGCGAAGGCGAGCGAGCCGGTGTAGAGGCGCTCGCCGGCCGCCACCAGGAGCAGCGGGAGGGCCAGGGACCAGGCGCGCCCGCGCCGGAGGCGCAGCATCGCCCAGGCGCCCAGGGCGGCGTCGGCCGCCACCGCCACCACCGCCGCCCCCGACCAGAGCGCCACCTCGCGGGCCGGGAGGCCGGTCTCGGTGAGGGCCCGGGGCTGCAGCAGCACTTGGAAGAAGAAGCCGTTCACGTGGACCCCGAGCACCCGGTGGAGCTGGGCGTCGAGCGCCACCGCCACCGCGAAGAGGGCGGTGACGATGGGCGCGGCGATGCGGTGGACGCGCGGCCAGGGGGAGAAGGGCAGCCCCAGGGCCCAGGCCAGCAGCGAGAGCCCCAGCGCCTGGGCGGCGAAGGCCGGCCAGAGCGGGGCGCGGAACCCGGCGGGGACGCCCCCAAGGGCGCGGCCCAGGGAGGCGCCGTAGAGGAGCGCGAAGAAGGGTGCGTGGAGGATGGCCCAGAGCAGCGCCGGACGCCGCATGGTCACTTCGGCGGCGCCGGCTGCAGGGCGCTCGCCACCGGGCGGGCCGGGTGCGGCTGGAACAGCTGGAGGATGCGCGGCAACGCCGCCCGGAACCGGGCCGGGCCGTCCGGGAGCGGGCCGTCGTGGGGATCGGTGATGTCCACGCCGCCGAAGCCGGCGTCCATGCTGTTGAAGGTGACCTTCAGGTCGCGGCTCACCGCGCCGAAGCGGGGCTCCCAGCCCATCGAGACCAGCACGAAGCGGTCGGGGGGCAGGCCGAACATGGGCCGGCCGTCGCCGTAGAGGCGCGGGTCGGTGTGGTCCCCCAGCAGCCGGAACAGGGTGGGCACCACGTCGTCGTGGACGGTGGCGGTGTCGACCTTCCCCACCGGGACCCCGTCGCCCAGGATGACCATGGGGACGTGGATCTGCTCCTCCACCAGCGCCGAGCCGTGGCCGATGTGCCCCTTCTCGCGCATCTCCTCGGCGTGGTCGCCGGTGACCACCACCAGCGGGCGCCGGCCGCGGATCTTCTCGAACTCGTTCAGGAGGTCGTCGATCTTCCAGTCCACCTCGTAGGCGGAGTTGCGGGCCCGGTTGAGGATGCGGTCGGCCGGCTCCGAGGTGGCCTTGAGCGCGCCGCCGCCGGACCACTCCGGCAGGAACTTGGTGGAGCGCGGGGTGGGGTAGTAGTTGAAGTGGGTGCCGTCGAAGAAGAGGAAGATGAAGAGCGGCTTGTCGGGCGGGGTGGCGCGGGCCGCCTGCTCGGCGTGCAGGACGATCTGCGCGTCGCGCTCGTCGCTGGGCATCTGGGGGGGCCAGTCGGTCTCCAGCTCCTCCTGCACGTCGCCGAAGACCGTCTGCTTGAGCCCCATCCAGTCCACCGAGGAGGCGGCGAAGATCTTGGACGTGTAGCCGTTGGCCGCCAGCGCGCCGAAGAGCAGGGGGCGCCGGCCGCTGCCCAGCGCCGCGTCGAAGGTGAAGGCGTGCATCCCGAAGAGCAGGCCGTAGACGGCGAAGAAGGTGGAGGGGGCGCTGGTGTAGTGGTCCTCGAAGATGGTCCCCTGCTCGTGGGCCCGCTTCCACAGGCGCGGCATGACCTCCGGGGAGAGGTAGTCGGCGCGCGCCGACTCGATGAGCAGCAGCAGCACGTCGGGCTTGCGCTCGAAGCGGATGGTCCTGGGGGGGACGCCGGGCGGCAGCCGTATCGCCGCCTCGGCGGAGACGCCGCGCAGCGGGTTGCCCAGCGCCGGCCGCCCGGTGAGCCGGGCCCAGAGGCTGTTCATCCGCACCGGGACCTGCAGCGGCAGCACCTGGCCGGCGGCGAAGGCCGACTGGCCGGCGAAGAAGGTGACGCTGGCGGTGTAGATCCGCTCCGCGACGCCGAGCAGCAGCACCGCCGCGACCCAGCGCCAGGTCGGCCGCGGCGAGGCGAAGCGGCGCAGGAACCAGGCGCCGGCCAGGGTCTCGCCGGCGACCCAGGCGGCCCCCTGCAGCGCCACCACCAGCACCTCGGAGGCGGGGATCCCGGTCTCCCGCAGCGCCGCCGGCTGGAGCAGCACCTGGAAGAAGAAGCCGTTCATGTGGAAGCCGACGGTCCCGTAGAGCCGGGAGTCGACCGCCAGCGCCGCCGTGGCCAGGCCGGTGAAGAACGGGGCGGCGAAGCGGTAGAGGCGGCCCCAGCCGGAGAGCGGGAGGGGCACCACGAAGGTCACCGTCGCCAGCACCACCGCCTCGACCACCAGGGCCGGCCACATCGGCACGCGGTACCCGGGCGGCACGCTGCGCAGCGCCGGCCCGAGCGAGGATCCGTACAGCGCCAGGACGAGGGGGACGTGCAGGAACGCCCAGACGAGCGCCGGGAAGCGGAGCTCCGATCCCCGCGGGGACGCGCCGTGCCAGGTGGCCATGGCGCGGGAACCTACAACGGGGACCGTCCCGGCGCCACCCGCGGCCG
>JAJZTO010000263.1 GCA_021848865.1 Myxococcales bacterium | reverse complement strand
CTTCAAGGCCGAGCTCAAGGGCAAGGATCTGCACCTGGCCCTGGGCTTCTCCCACCCGGTGGTGTTCAAGCTGCCGGAGGGCGTCACCGCCGAGGTGGACGCCAAGCAGACCCGCATCGTGGTGAGGAGCGCCGACAAGCACCTGCTCGGGCTCACCTCCGCGAAGATCCGCGGGCTGCGCCAGCCCGAGCCCTACAAGGGCAAGGGCATCAAGTACGCGACCGAGACCATCCGCCGCAAGGAAGGGAAGACCGGCGCGGCGTAAGCCCGCCGGGCTCATGCGCCGGCTGGGCAGGCGCCGGCGCAAGGAGGAAGACCATGGCGAAGCACACCACCCCACGAGAGCGGCGCAAGGCCCGCATCCGCAAGAAGGTTTCCGGCACCGCGGCCCGGCCGCGGCTCTCCGTGTACAAGAGCCTCAATCACATCTACGCCCAGGTGGTGGACGACACCTCCGGGCGCACCCTGGCGGCCGCCAGCACCGTCTCCAAGGCGCTCAAGGGTGAGGTGAAGGAGGACGCGAAGACCGACGCCGCCAAGAAGGTGGGCGCCGCCATCGCCAGGGCCGCGCTCGAGAAGGGCGTGACCCAGGTGGTCTTCGATCGCAACGGCTTCGACTACCACGGCCGCATCGCGGCGGTGGCGCAGGCGGCCCGCGAGGGCGGCCTGAAGTTCTAGGAGATTCCATGGCGCAACCCATCAACGCCAACGAGCTCGAGCTCACCGACCGGGTGGTCCACATCAACCGCGTCGCCAAGGTGGTCAAGGGCGGCCGGCGCTTCAGCTTCTCCGCGCTGATCGTCGTCGGCGACGGCCAGGGCCACGTCGGCATCGGGCTGGGCAAGGCCAACGAGGTGCCGGAGGCCATCCGCAAGGGCGGCGACCAGGCCAAGAAGCACCTCTTCAAGGTGCCGCTGCTCGGCACCACCATCCCGCACGAGGTGGTGGGCCACTTCGGCGCCGGCAAGGTGCTGCTGAAGCCGGCCGGGGAGGGCACCGGGGTCATCGCCGGCGGCGCCGTCCGCGCCGTGCTGGAGTCGGCCGGCATCCGCAACGTGCTCACCAAGAGCCAGGGCTCGCGCAACCCGCACAACGTCCTCAAGGCCACCGTGGACGGGCTGAAGCGGCTGCGCAACGCCGAGGACGTGGCCCGGCAGCGCGGCAAGACCCTGGAAGAGATCCGGGGCTAGGAGCGGACCATGGCTGCCATCCAGGTGAAGCTCGTCCGAGGCCTCTCCCGCGTCCCCGCCCCGCAGCGGGTCGTGGTGCGCGGGCTCGGCCTCAAGAAGACCAACTCCACGAAGATCCTGCCCGACACCCCGCAGACCCTGGGGATGATCGCCAAGGTCGCGTCCCTGGTGACCTGGGAACGCGTGGACGCGCCGCCGCCGCAGGGGCGCGCCGCGCGCAAGAAGCCGGCCGCGAAGTAGTCCCGCCGCCGGGACCGAAAGGAATCGCCAGATGTCTCTCAGCCAGCTCAAGGCGCCCAAGGGCGCCAACCGGGAACGGAAGCGCGTCGGCCGCGGCCAGGCCTCCGGCCTGGGCAAGACCGCCGGCCGCGGCGGCAAGGGCCAGAAGGCCCGCTCCGGCAACATGCACTTCGAGGGCTTCGAGGGCGGCCAGATGCCGCTGCAGCGCCGCCTCCCGAAGTTCGGCTTCGTGAACCCCTCCCGGCGCGAGCTGGAGGAGGTCCAGGTGGCCCGGCTCGCCGGCCTGCCGGCCGGAGCGGTGGACGCCGCCTCGCTGAAGGCCGCGGGGCTGGTGGACGGCACCGGCGACGGCGTGGTGGTCCTGGGGGCGGGCGAGCTCGGCGCCGCCTACCAGGTGAAGGCCGACCGCGTCACCGCCGGCGCCCGCGCCGCCATCGAGAAGGCCGGGGGCACGGTGGAGATCGTGCCGCGCCGCCAGACCATGGGCGAGAAGGCCAAGGCCGCGGCGATCCAGGCCCGGGCCGAGAAGAAGGCAACCAAGAAGAAGTAGGGCGGGGGCTTGTCCCCCGCCGCGGGGGCTTGTCCCCCGCCGCGGGGGCTCGTCCCCCGCCGCGGGCGCCCCGCCGGGCGGAATCCGCCACCCGCCGGGCGCGTTTTCTCCCGCGCCGGGCGCTGCGGCGGACCGGCGCGGTGGTAAGCTACCGGCCTCCGAGCGCGAGGATTTCCATGGTGATCAGCAGCTTCGCCAACATGTTCCGCATCCCGGAGCTGCGCAAGCGGCTGCTCTTCTCCCTGGGGCTCCTCGCCGTCTACCGGCTGGGCATCTTCGTCACCGCGCCGGGCGTGGACCGCGTCGCCATGCGCAAGGTGGTCCAGTCCTCCGGCGGCCTGCTCGGCCTGTTCAACCTCTTCTCCGGCGGCGCCCTCGAGCAGCTCTCCATCTTCGCGCTGGGGATCATGCCGTACATCTCCGCGTCCATCATCCTCCAGCTCCTCACCGTGGTGGTGCCGGCGCTGGAGAAGATGCAGAAGGAGGGGGAGATCGGGCGGCGGCGCATCAACCAGTACAGCCGCTACCTCACCATCGTCCTCTCGGTGGTGCAGGGCTGGGGCATCGCCAGCTACCTGGAGTCGCTGCGCGATCCCACCGGCGTCTCGGTGGTCGCGAACCCGGGCTGGAGCTTCCGCCTCCTCACCATGATCTCGCTGGCCGCCGGCACCGCCTTCATCATGTGGATGGGCGAGCAGATCACCGAGCGCGGCATCGGCAACGGCATCTCGCTCATCATCTTCGCCGGCATCGTGGCCCGCGTCCCCGACGCCGCCTACCAGACCTGGGCCGCCTACAAGAGCGGCGGGAACCTCGACGAGTTCAAGGTCATCACCCTGGCCGCGCTGATGGTGGCGGTGGTGGCGGTGATCGTCTTCTTCGAGCGCGGGCAGCGCCGCATCCCGGTGCAGTACGCCAAGCGGGTCGTGGGCCGGAAGCTGTACGGCGGCCAGTCCACCCACCTGCCGCTCAAGGTGAACACGGCCGGCGTCATCCCGCCCATCTTCGCCTCGTCCATCCTGCTCTTCCCCGCGACCCTGGCCTCCTGGTTCCCGTTCCTGTCGCGGGTCTCGGACGAGCTGCACCCGGGCACCTGGACCTACAACGTCATCTACGTGCTCTTCATCATCTTCTTCGCCTACTTCTACACCTCCGTCACCTTCAACCCGGTGGACGTGGCCGACAACCTCAAGAAGTACGGCGGCTACATCCCGGGCATCCGGCCGGGCAAGAGCACCGCCGACTACATCGACCACGTGCTCTCGCGCATCACCTTCGGCGGCGCCATCTACATCGCCGCGGTGTGCGTGCTGCCGACGCTCCTCATCGCGCAGTTCGGCGTCCCCTTCTACTTCGGCGGGACCGCGCTGCTCATCGTGGTGGGGGTGGCGCTCGACACCGTGCAGCAGATCGAGGGGCACCTCATCACCCGGCACTACGAGGGCTTCACCGGCCCCCGCGGGCCGCGGATCCGCGGCCGCCGCCTGGAGACGGGCGCCGCGGCCAACGCGTAGGGGCGCGTCCGCCGCGGACGCGAGGGAGACGTCGTGATCCTGATCCTGCTCGGGCCCCCGGGGGCCGGCAAGGGCACGCAGGCCAAGCTCCTGGCAGCGGAGCTCCACGTCCCGCACATCTCGACCGGCGACATGTTCCGCGATCACAAGGCGCGGGGCACCGAGCTGGGCAAGCAGGTGCAGGCCATCATGGACTCCGGCGGCCTGGTCACCGACGAGGTCACCAACGCCATGGTGAAGGAGCGGCTCTCCCGCCCCGACGTGGCGCCGGGCTTCATCCTCGACGGCTACCCCCGCACCACGGCGCAGGCCGAGGTGCTGGAGGGGCTGCTCCGGTCGCTGGGGCGCGCCGTCGACCGGGTGCTCTCCTACGAGGTGCCGGAGGCGGCGGTGGTGGATCGCATCGGCGGGCGCCGCAGCTGCCCGAAGTGCGGCGCCGTCTACCACGTCACCGCCAGCCCGCCGAAGGCGGCGGGGGCCTGCGACCGGGACGGGGCCGCGCTGGTGCTGCGCGAGGACGACAAGCCCGAGAACGTGAAGAAGCGGATGCAGGAGTACGCCGCCAAGACGGCGCCCCTGAAGCGCTTCTACCAGGCTCGGGGCCAGGTGGCCGAGCTCGACGCCACCCGCTCGCCCGAGGAGATCCTCGCGGCGACCCGCCGGCTGCTGGGCCGCTGAGGGCGAGGCGTGCTCCACCCGGATCGGGTCGCGCTCCGCACCGCGGAGGAGATCGCCGGCATCGGCGCGGCCTGCGCCGTGGTCCACGACGTCCTCGAGGAGATCCGCGCCCTGGTGGCGCCGGGGCTCACCACCGCCGAGATCGACCGGCTGGCGGCGGCGCGGCTGGCGGAGCGCGGGGCGCTCCCGGCCTTCCTCGGCTACCACGGCTACCCCGCGACCATCTGCGTCTCGGTGAACGAGCAGGTGGTCCACGGGATCCCCTCCGCGCGGCAGGTGCTGCGCGACGGGGACCTGGTCTCCCTCGACTTCGGGGCGGTGCTGGACGGCTGGTACGGCGACGCGGCCGTCACCGTGCCGGTGGGGCGCGCCTCGCCGGAGGCCCTGCGCCTC
>JAJZTO010000262.1 GCA_021848865.1 Myxococcales bacterium | reverse complement strand
CAGACGGCGGCGCGCGACAGCCCCAGCTTGTCGCTGATGACCTCGCCCGACACGAACTCGTCCCCGGCCTCGGCCAGGAAGGCGAGCACCAGTTCCTCGCTTCCGGACTCGCGGAGATCGGGCACCGCGGGGATGGTGCGGGAGCGGGGCGGGCCTGTCAACGCGGGGCGTCCCGCCGGCGCCCGGTCACGCCCCGGGCGGCCGCAGCTCCTCGACGATCCGCTTCGCCCCGTAGACGGTCCGGAGCGCCTCGAGGAGCGCCGCGCTGTCCACGGCCACCGTCCGGTTCACGGCGGCGTCGAAGCCGTAGTCACCGCCCAGCGACTGGATGTTGCCGTCGAAGACCAGGCCGACGATCTGCAGGTTGCGGTCGAAGACCGGCGAGCCCGAGTTGCCGCCGATGATGTCGTTGTCGGTGACGAAGTCGAAGGGCGTGGAGAGGTCGAGCTTGCCCCGGGCGGCGAGCCAGGAGGCCGGCAGGGCGAACGGCTCGCGCCCGGTGGCGCGCGTGAAGGCGCCGGCCATGGTGGTGAAGGGGGTCACCGTCCGCCCGTCCTCCCGGTAGCCCTTCACCGCGCCGTAGGAGAGGCGCAGGCTGAAGGTGGCGTCCGGGTAGGCGCTGGTCCCCTCCAGCTCGAAGTGGGCGCGGGCGAGCAGCTCCTGGTTCTTCACCAGGACGGGGTGGATGGTCTCGTCGTAGACCTTCCGCACCGCGCGGCTGTCCGCGTCGATGCGCAGCAGGAAGGCGACGAGCGGGTCGGTCTTCGCGGCGGCGTCGATCGCCTTCTGGCCGCCGTCCCAGAGTTTCCGCCGGTAGGCGACGTCCGCGAGCTTCGTCCCCCTCACCAGCTTCCCGGCCAGCTCGGCGGGCGAGTCGGGGCCCAGCGCCTGGTGCACGAAGGGGGCGTCGGCGCCCAGGCGCTCCCGCACCTTGGTGAGCCAGTAGCGGAGCTGGAAGGTCTCGAACTCGGGGTGGATCGGGGCCGTCGAGAAGGTGCGCTGGAGGAGCTGCGGCCGGGCGGCGTCGGTGAACTCCCGCAGCCGCTCGGCGTTGGGCTTGGCCCGCTCGGCGGCGGCGCGCACCAGCGTCCGGGCGATGCCGAACAGCTCGCCGACGCCCCGCGCCGGCTCCTCGACCTCGT
The DNA here is from genome assembly GCA_021848865.1 of Myxococcales bacterium. GTDB lineage: Bacteria > Myxococcota > Myxococcia > Myxococcales > Anaeromyxobacteraceae > JACRMN01. The sequence continues at coordinate 3,425 of JAJZTO010000262.1, read as the reverse complement.
AGCGGGTCCGGATCCCGTCGTAGGCCGCCACCGCCCCGGCGATGGCGTCGAAGGCCGGCAGGACCTTCCCGGCGCGCGCCGGGTCCCGGGCCAGCGCCGCCTTGAAGTCCTCCTCCGCCTTCACCTTGGAGGCGAAGAAGGCCGGGTCGCGGAGGGCCAGCCACCGGCCGCGGAGCGCCTTGTAGCTGTTCTCCACGTAGAAGAGCGTGGCGTTGGCGGTGCGCGCCTCCTCGGGGCCGCGGCGCGCGTACTCGGTGAGCAGGCCGCGGTACTCGGCGAGCCCGATGAGCGCCTGGGGGAGCGCCAGGTCCCGCGCGTCGGCGAGCTGGGCCACGGTGAGGCCGCGGGAGGTGCGGCCCGGGTTCCCGGAGACGAAGGTGAGCTCGCCGTCCTTCGGCCCCGCCGGCGACCAGGTGAAGTGGTCCGGGGTGGCCGCCGGCTTGCCGTCCCGGTAGACGCGCAGGAAGGCCACGTCCAGGTCGTAGCGGGGGAAGTTGAAGTTGTCGGGGTCGCCGCCGAAGAAGGCGATGGCGAACTCGGGCGCGAAGACCAGCCGCACGTCCTGGAAGCGGCGGTAGGTGTACAGGTCGTAGACGCCGCCGTGGTAGAGGCTCACCACCTCGCAGCGCAGGGCGTCGGAGGTCTGGCACTCCTTCTCGATCCGCGCCCGCTCGGCCCGCTGCGCCCGGAAGAAGTCGGCGCCGGACTTGCCGGCGGTGGCCCCGGTGACGCGCGCGGTGACGTCGGCGATGGCGACGAGCTGGTTCACCTCGATCTCGGGGCAACGGACCTCGTCGGCCTGCGTCCGGGCGAGGAAGCCGCTCTTCACGTAGTCGCGCCGGGCGGTGGAGAGCTGCTCGATGCAGGTGTGGGCGCAGTGGTGGTTGGTCATCACCAGGCCGCCGCCGGACACGAAGCTGGCGGAGCAGCCGCCGGCGAGCCGCGCCGAGGAGAGGCGGGCCTTCGCCAGCCAGGCGTCGGACGGCGAGAAGCCGTAGGCCTTCTCGACCCGGTCCCTGGGGAAGTTGTCGTAGGTCCACATCCCCTCGTCCGCGCCGGCGAGGAGGGGAGCCGCCGCGAGGGCGGCCAGGAGCAGGTTCTTCATGTCGGTCCTTCCCGGAAGGGGGAGCGGGGGCGGCGACGGCCGCGACGCGAGATGGATAGGCCCGCCCGCCCCGCGAGTCAATCAGCCGTCGATCTCGAACGAGACGTCCACGGCGCGGGCGCTGTGGGTGAGCGCCCCCATCGAGACGTAGTCCACGCCGGTGGCGGCCACCCGGGGCAGCCGCTCCAGGGTCATGTTCCCGCTCGCCTCGAGCAGCACCCGCCCCCGGGCCCGGCGGACCGCCTCGGCCATGGCGGCGTCCTCCATGTTGTCGAGGAGCACGATGTCGGCGCCGGCGGCGATCGCCTCCTCCAGGCCGGGGAGGTCGACCACCTCCACCTCGATCCTCAGCATCGCCGAGGCCCGGGCCCGGGCGCGCCGGACCGCCTCGGCCACGCCGCCGCAGGCGGCCACGTGGTTGTCCTTGACGAGGATGCCGTCGCCCAGGGCGAAGCGGTGGTTCACGCCGCCGCCGGCGCGCACCGCCTCCTTCTCCAGGCGCCGCCAGCCGGGGGTGGTCTTCCGGGTGTCGAGGAGCCGCGTCTTCCCGCCGCCCGCGGCCAGCGCCTCCACGGCGCGCCGCGTGCCGGTGGCCACGCCGGAGAGGCGCTGCAGGAAGTTCAGCGCGGTGCGCTCGGCGCCGAGCAGGGCCCGCAGCGGGCCCCGGGCGGTGCCGAACCACTCCCCCTTCGCCACGGCGGCGCCGTCGGCCCGGTCGAAGCGGCACTCGGCCCCCAGCCGCTCGAACACCCGGGCCGCCACCGCGCCGCCGGCCAGCACCAGCGGCTCCTTGGCCAGGAAGCGGCCGGCGCCGGTCGCGGCGGCGTCGACGGTGGCCTCGCTGGTGGCGTCGCCCAGCCCCAGGTCCTCCTCCAGGGCGAGGTCCAGGAGCCGCTCGACCGGTGCCGGGAGCGCGGCCACGGTCAGCTCCCCTCCGCCAGCATGGCGCGGTGGGCCCGGAGCTTCTCGCGGCGGACCTTGAGCTCCTCGACGCGGGCCCGGTCCTTCTCCACCACCTCGGGCGGCGCCTTGGCCACGAAGCCCTCGTTGCCGAGCCGGCGCTCCACGCCGGCCAGCTCCTGCTCCACCCGGGCCGTCTCCTTGTCGATGCGCGCGGTCTCGGCCGCCATGTCCACCACGCCGGCCAGCGGGACCCGCACCTCGAAGCCGGGCCCCACGCCCACGGCGGTGCCGGGGCGGCGGGCGGTGGGCTGGCCGTCGAGGCGGGCGGAGAGGCCGGGGGCGTTGGTGAGGCGGACGATGCGGGGGAGCTCCGACCGGACCGTCTCCCAGGACTCCGGCGCCAGCGCGCCGATCTCGACGCCGGGCAGCGGCGTCTTGAAGGCGACGTTCATCTCGCCCCGGACGTTGCGGATGGCCTCGACGATGCCGAGCACCGGCCCGAAGCTCCGCTCCGCCGCCTCGTCCACCGGCCCGGGCGCCGGGTAGCGGGCCTCGAGGATCGAGCCGGTCCCGGGGAGCCCCACCTCGCGCCGCAGCGTCTGCCACAGCTCCTCGGTGATGAAGGGCATCATGGGGTGGAGGAGCCGCAGCGCGCTCTCCAGGCAGTGGGTCAGCACCGCCTGGGCGGCGCGCCGGGCCGCCGGGTCGTCGCCGTTGAAGGCCTCCTTCGACAGCTCGATGTACCAGTCGCAGAGGTCGCCCCAGACGAACTGGTAGACGGTGCCGGCCGCCTCGTTGAAGTGGAAGCCCTCCAGCGCCGCCACCGTGCCGTTCACGGCCCGCTGCAGCCGGGCCAGGATCCAGCGGTCGGCGGGCGTCCGCGCCAGCCGCGCCGCGTCGCCCTCCGCGGCGGCGTGGCCGGAGAGGTTCATCAGGGCGAAGCGGGTGGCGTTCCAGAGCTTGTTCGCGAAGGCCCGGTACCCCTCGATGCGCTCCCGGGCCAGCTTGATGTCCCGCCCCTGGGCGGTGAGCGCGGCCAGCGTGAAGCGCAGCGCGTCGGCGCCGTACTTCTCGGTGATGTCCAGGGGGTCGATGACGTTCCCCTTGGTCTTGGACATCTTCTGCCCCTTCTCGTCCCGCACCATGGGGTGCAGGTAGACGGTGCGGAAGGGGACCTCGCCCATGAAGTGGATGCCCATCATCATCATCCGGGCCACCCAGAAGAAGATGATGTCGTGCCCGGTCTCCATCACCGAGGTCGGGTAGAAGGTCCGCAGCGTCTCCGTCCGCTCCGGCCAGCCCATGGTGGAGAAGGGCCAGAGCGCCGAGGAGAACCAGGTGTCGAGCACGTCCTCGTCCTGGCGCAGCTCCCGCCGGCCGCAGGCGGCGCAGGCGGCCGGCGCCTCGCGGGCCACGG
>JAJZTO010000261.1 GCA_021848865.1 Myxococcales bacterium | reverse complement strand
CCTGCTGGCCTGGCGCTCGCAGGGGATCCCGGCGCGCGTGAACGTCCTCGCCGAGAACATGCTGCTGCTGGCCGCCGCGCACGGCGAGCGGACCCTCTCCAGCTGGCACGCCTGGACGGCGTCGGAGCGGGAGCGATGGTCCGGGACGCTGCCGCTGGCGAGGCTGCCGCGGCGCGCCGGCGCCTGGCCCACGCCGGAGGCCCAGGAGGCCATCGACGCCTGCCGGCGGGCGGCGGGCCTGCCGCCCTGGCCGCGCGGAGGTTCCAGATGAGTCGCATCGGGCACGGAGCGGGGGGCCGGGCGCCGGCTCCCCAGGGAGCGCGCATGGCAGGCGGCGGAAGGCGACGGCTGGAAGAGGAGGAGCGGACATGTCCGACCTGGCGCTGATCGCGAAGCTGCCGGACGTGAAGAGCGCCGTGCTCGGCGACCTGGGGGGCGCGTTCCTGGACGCCATCCAGGAGCCGGACGGCGAGACCGTGGCCGCGGTGATGGGCTTCGCGGCCGCCCACCTGGTGGAGGCGGGGGCGCAGCTCGGGCTGGGCGCCCTGCGCACCGTCCTGGTGGCGGGGCCGGCCCGGGGCTGCGTGGTGGCGGTGCGGGCCCGGTCGGTGCTCACCGCCCTGGTCGAGCCCGCGCGGTCGCTGGGCGCGGTGGAGAAGGCAGTGGAGACCTCGCTGAAGGGATGGGACTGACATGGACGGCATCCTCCAAGGGCTCCTCGATCTCCCGGGCGTGAACGCGGCGATGGTCTTCGACGGCGGCGGGCAGCTGGTGGCGCAGCGGGGGCGCGCCGTCTACGACCGGGCGCTGTGCGAGCAGGTCGGCGCCGTCCTGGCGCGGGCGGTGGACTCCGCCCAGCTCCAGCACCCGGACTGGGAGGCAATCACCGCGCAGTTCGCCGACGGCAAGCTGCTGCTGCGCAACCTGGGCGCCCCGCCCGGCGGGCAGGGCCACGTCCTGGCGGTGGTCGCCGACCCGACCATGAACCCCTCCTTCGCCACCGTGGCCATCCGGGTGGCGGCCAACAAGCTGCGCAAGGCCCTGGAGAACCCGGGGGCGGCCTCGACCGGGGCCTCGTCGGCCCCCGGGGCGGGATGGTCGGCGCCGCCGGCGCCGGCGTCCGGCTCCCAGCCGGGGACCGGCTCCCGCCCGGTGCTGGCCAACTCCGGGCTGAGCTGGTCGAAGAGCTCCTCGGTGGCGCTCTCCGGCATCACGGTGGCCGACCCGGCCACCGGGTCCTGGCTGGCCCGCTGCACCAAGGAGCTGGCGCGCTTCGTCGGGCCGATGGCCAAGGTCTACGTGGAGGAGGCGGTGCGCCGGGTGTCGCCCGACGCGCCCTTCTCGATGGCGTCCGCCAGGGCGCTGACGATCGACCTGGGGGGGCAGATCGAGGACCGGAAGGATCGCGTGAAGTTCCTGGAAGCGGTGGGCAGCGGCAACTAGCAGTCGTGGAGGTCAACGGATGTCCCTCGTAACGGCAGTCCGGAGCAGGCTCAGCGCCAAGATCTCGCTGACCCTCGCCGTCCTGCTGCTGGCGCTCACCGCGCTGGCGGCGTTCGTCATCGTCACGCATCAGACGCGGCAGATGGAGGACCTGACCCTGGAGAAGGCCCGCGTCGCCGCCTCGATCGGCGCGCGGCAGTACGGCGACGTCTTCGACGACGCCATCGACAGCAGCCTGGTCTCGGTGAACGACGTCTTCGACCGGAGCTACGTGCCCATCAAGGGGTACGCCTGGGGCGCGACCCCCAAGTACCACACCCGCTACGACGCCCTGACCGACCGGTCGATGCTGGTGTTCCAGGACAAGTTCCTGGAGTACCAGGACTTCGTCTACGCCGTGGGCGTGGACGAGAACGGCTACCTGCCGACGCACAACACCCGGTTCCAGCAGCCCATGACCGGCGTGCCGGAGAAGGACCTGACCGGCAACCGCACCAAGCGGATCTTCGCCGACCCGGTGGGCCTGGCGGCGGCGCGCAACCAGGAGCCCTCGCTGCTCCAGGTCTACAAGCGCGACACCGGCGAGACGATGTGGGACGTCTCCTCCCCCATCTACGTGAAGGGGAAGAAGTGGGGCGCCTTCCGCGTGGGCGTGTCGATGGAGCGGATCGAGGCGCGCAAGAAGACGCTGCTGCTCTCCCTGATCGCGATCTTCGGGGTCTTCGCCCTGGTGACGGTGGTCGTCATCTTCTTCGTCGTCCAGCGGGCGATGCGGCCGGTGGCCGCGCTCACCGCCGCCGCCGAGGGCATCAGCATGGGGGACGGGCTCGACACCCCCATCCGCTCCGACGCGGTGGACGAGATCGGCCAGCTCACCAAGGCGGTGGAGCGGCTGCGGGTGAGCATGAAGGCGGCGATGAGCCGGCTGGGAGGTGCCTCGTGATCGCCAAGGGAAGGAACACCATGACGCGCCTCTTCCGCAGGGCCGTGGCCCTGGCCGTCCTCGTCCTCGCCGCCCTCGGCCCGGCGGCGGCGGCGGCCCAGTCCCGCGCCACCCCCTCCCCCGACAGCCTCCCGCCCCAGGAGCGCGACATGCTGGCCCTGGCGCAGGAGTTCAGCCGCCGCTGCTCCGAGGCGATGGAGAGGTGGATCGCCAACAAGGAGGTGACCGAGGACCGGCTCTTCGCCGCCCTCTACTACCCGGTGGCCAAGACCGACCCGCCCAAGTTCACCACCGACTGGGACCGGCTCTCCGACCGCGACGTCCAGGGCATCGAGGAGGGCGTCATGGCCCGCTCGGCCTCGCTGATCTTCGCGGTGCTGGTGGACCGGAACGGCTACCTGCCGACCCACGACCTGCGCTACTCGCAGCCGCTCACCGGGAACCTCGCCAACGACCTGGTGAACAACCGCACCAAGCGCATCTTCAACGACCGGACCGGCCTGGCCGCGGCCCGGAGCACCGCGCCCTTCCTCATCCAGCGCTACATGCGGGACACCGGCGAGACCATGGCCGACCTCTCGGTGCCGGTGATGGTCCGGGGCGTCCACTGGGGCGCGGTGCGCCTCGGCTTCCGGGCCGTCGACTCGCGGTAGCGGTTGGGGAGGCCGCGTCCGGGCGTGCGCGGACGCTCCGCGCGCGCCCGGCCGCGGAGGGCGCGGTATGCTCGCGCCCGGTGACGACCGCGGGAGATCCAGGCAAGGAGAGCGCCGCCCGTCGGCGCATGCGGGCCATCCGCAACCTCGGCATCATGGCCCACATCGACGCCGGCAAGACCACCCTCACCGAGCGGCTGCTCTTCGTCGCCGGCCGGACCCACAGGATGGGCGAGGTCCACGAGGGGCAGGCGGTGATGGACTGGATGGCCCTGGAGAAGGAGCGGGGCATCACCATCACCTCGGCGGTCACCAGCCTGGCCTGGCGCGGCCAGGAGCTGCACCTGGTGGACACCCCGGGCCACGTGGACTTCACCATCGAGGTGGAGCGCAGCCTGCGCGTCCTCGACGGCGCGGTGGCGGTGTTCGACGCCGCCCACGGGGTCGAGCCGCAGGGCGAGGCGGTGTGGCGCCAGGCCGACCGCTACCGGGTGCCGCGCATCGCCTTCGCCAACAAGATGGACCGGGTGGGCGCCGACCTGGCCGCCACCCTGGCCTCGATGCGGCGCCACTTCCCCGGCCACGCCGTGGCCGCGGTCCACCACCCCATCGGCGCCGAGGCGGCCTTCACCGGGTTCGAGGACCTGGTGGCCCGGCGCGCCGTCCGCTTCGGCGACCCCGGCGACCCCCGCGGCTTCACCGCCACGCCCGGCCTCTCGCCGGCCGGCGAGGAGGCGCGGCGGGCGCTGCTCGAGGCCCTGGCCGACGTCGACGACGCCGTGCTGTCGGCGGCGCTGGAGGAGCGCGACCTCCCCGAGGAGGAGCTGCGGGCCGCCGTCCGCCGCGCCACCCTCTCCGGGCGCTTCACGCCGCTCCTGTGCGGCTCGGCGCTGCGCAACAAGGGGATCCCGCAGCTTCTCGACGCCGTCTGCGACTGGCTCCCCTCCCCGCTCGACGTGGCCCCGCCGGCCGGCACCGCCCCCGGCGGCGGCGCCCCCGCCACCCGCGCCGCCGAGGAGGAGGGGCCGCTGCTGGCGCTGGCCTTCAAGGTGTCGCTCCTCGACGAGAAGCGGCGCCACGTCTTCCTCCGGCTCTACGCCGGCCGGCTCGCCGAGGGGGACGAGGTCTGGAACGCCAGCCGCGGCAAGGCGGAGCGCGTCTCCCGGATCCTGCTCATGCACGCCGCGCAGAAGACCCGCGTCCCCGCGGCCCTGGCCGGCCAGATCGTGGCGGTGATGGGGCTCAAGGAGACGCGCACCGGCGACACCCTGTCCGACCGGGCGCACCCGGTGGTGCTGGAGCCCATCGGCGGGTACGAGCCGGTGATCTCCCAGTCCATCGAGACCTCCACCCTGGCCGAGCGGGAGCCGCTGCAGGAGGCCCTGGCCCGGATCGCCGACGAGGATCCCACCTTCCGCTCCGGGGAGGACCGGGACACCGGCCAGCTGCTGATCTCCGGCATGGGAGAGCTGCACCTGGAGGTGGTGGCCGAGCGGCTGCGCCGCGAGTTCGGCCTGCCGGTGCGCACCGGCCGGCCACAGGTGCTCAGAT
>JAJZTO010000260.1 GCA_021848865.1 Myxococcales bacterium | reverse complement strand
CCGATCTCGGCGCGATGACGCTGGAGCCGGAGAAGAGCAGCCCCCAGCGCGCCTGCACCGCGTCGCGGGGCTCGTCGTAGGTGCGGAAGGTGAAGGCGGCCCCCCGGAGCACGATGCCGAGGAGCAGCGCCGTGAGCGGGACGAAGAGGGTGGTGGAGACGGCGGCGAAGGCCGGCGGGAAGCCGGTGAAGAGCAGCACCACCACCAGGATCAGCCAGACGTGGTTCGCCTCCCAGATGGGCCCGATGGCCTTCTCCACCAGCTCCCGCTGCGCCTGCTTGCGCGGGCCGGTGGCCAGCAGGTCCCAGATGCCGCCGCCGAAGTCGGCGCCGGCGAGGAGCGCGTAGAAGACCAGGGCCGAGAGGATCACCCCGGCGAGCAGCGTGGCCGGGCTCACGGTCCCTCCCCGCCCGCCGAAGCCGGCGGGGCGTGCAGGATCTGCCGCCACAGCAGGAGGCCGGTGGTGGCGGCGAGGAAGAGGTAGAGCGCGATGAAGATCCAGAAGGGCGCCGAGAGGTGGGCCACCGGCGTGACCGCGTCGGCGGTGCGCATCACCCCCCAGATGGTGAAGGGCTGGCGGCCCCACTCGGTGACCAGCCAGCCCGCCTCCAGCGCCACGAAGCCGAGCGGCCCGGCCAGGGCCACGGCCCGGAGGAAGCGCGGGTGGACCGGCAGCGCGCGGCGCCGGGCCGCGAGCGCCAGCGCGGCGAGGGAGAGGGCCGCGAGCGCGGTGCCGGCCCCGACCATCACCTGGAAGGCGAGGTGCACCTTGAGCGGGTCGGGCCAGGAGGAGCGCGGGAAGGCGTCGAGCCCCCGCACCTCGGCGGCCGGGTCGTGGAAGGCGAGCAGCGAGAGGCCGCTGGGGATCTCCAGCGACCAGGGGGTGGTGCGGGTCTCGGTGTCGGGCAGGCCGCCGAGGTGGAGCGGCGCGTGGGTGCGGGTGGTGAAGTGGCCCTCCATGGCGGCGAGCTTCACCGGCTGGTTCCGGGCCACCTCCTGCGCCGAGAAGTCGCCGGAGAGCGGCTGCAGCAGCGAGGCGGCCCCGCCCACCGCCAGGGCGATGGTCAGCGCGGCGCGGTGGAAGGGGTGGCCGGGCGAGCGGAGCAGCAGCCAGGCGTGGATGCCCGCCACGGCGAAGCCGGTGGCCGCGTAGCTGGAGAGCAGGACGTGGATCACCTCGTGGGCCCATCCGGGCGGGAACATCGCCTCGAAGGGCCGGAGGGCGGTGGGGCGGCCCAGCACCAGGTCGAAGCCGGCCGGGTGGTTCATCCAGGCGTTGGCGAGGGTGACGAAGAAGGCCGAGAGGGCGCCGCTCGCCGCCACCACCGCCCCGCTCGCGAGGTGCAGGCGCGGCGAGACCCGCTCCCAGCCGTAGAGGTAGATGCCGAGGAAGATGGCCTCGGCGAAGAAGGCGAAGCCCTCCAGCGAGAAGGGCATCCCCACCAGCGGGCCGGCGAAGGCCATGAAGCGCGGCCAGAGCAGCCCCAGCTCGAAGGAGATCACCGTCCCCGAGACCGCGCCCACCGCGAAGAGGATGGCGGTGCCCTTGGCCCAGCGCCGGGCCAATTCCAGATGGACCGCCGAGCCGGTGCGGCGCGCCCACCACTCCGCCAGCACCATGAGCAGCGGCATGGCGACGCCCACCGCCGCGAAGAGGATGTGGAAGGCCAGCGACGAGCCGAAGAGCCACCGGGCCGCGGAGAGGTCGGTCACGTGCCCGCTCCTACCGCCGCGGGGCCGGCGCCGCAAGGGGCGGGAACGGCGCGGAGGCCCCGGCGGGGCCGGCGGAGGCTGGCGCGGGACGGGAGGACGGCCTATGGGAATGGCGTGCTCCGCATCCCCCCGGTCCTGCTCGACGAGCTGCGCCGCCACGGCGAGGAGAGCTACCCGCGGGAGAGCTGCGGCGTGCTCCTGGGGCGCCGCCGCGGCGGGCCGGGCGGGGTGGGCGAGGTGGGCGAGGTACTGCGCTGCGCGAACGCGCGGGCCGGCGCCTCCCGGAGCCGCTACGAGATCGACCCGCGCGAGCTGCTGGCGGCCCAGAAGCGGGCGCGGGTGCGAGGCCAGGAGATCCTCGGCTTCTACCACTCCCACCCCGACCACCCGGCCCGGCCGTCGCCCACCGACCTGGCCGAGGCCCACTGGCTGGGCTGCTCCTACGTCGTCACCGCCGTGGCCGCGGGCCGCGCCGGGGCGACCGCCAGCTTCCTCTTGGCGGGCGGCGGCGAGGAGGAGAAGCACTTCCGCGACGAGGAGATCGGCGTCGCGGCCGCCGGCCCCGCCGGGGAGGCGGCGCGGGCCGCTCCCGCGGGCGGCGCGGAGGGGTAGCGCGATGGCCCCGGCGATCCCGCCCTCCGGCGTCCCCGGTCCGCCCGACCTCGACGGCGACGAGCTGCGGCGCTACGCGCGCCACCTCACGCTGCCGGAGGTGGGGATCGAGGGGCAGCGGAGGCTCAAGGCGGCCCGGGTGCTCTGCGTCGGGGCCGGCGGGCTGGGCTCGCCGCTGGCGCTCTACCTGGGCGCCGCCGGGGTGGGGACCCTGGGCCTGGTGGACTTCGACGTCGTCGACGTCACCAACCTGCAGCGCCAGATCCTCCACGCCACCGCCGACGTGGGACGGCCCAAGCTCCGGTCGGCCGCCGACCGGCTGCGGGCCATGAACCCGCACGTCGAGCTGCGCACCTTCGAGACCCGGCTCACCCGCGAGAACGCCCGGGAGATCCTCGGCGGCTTCGACCTGGTGGTGGACGGCAGCGACAACTTCGCCACCCGCTACCTGGTGAACGACGCCTGCGTCCTGCTGGGCAAGCCCAACGTCCACGGCTCGGTGTTCCGCTTCGAGGGGCAGGCCAGCGTCTTCTCCACGCGCGGCGGACCCTGCTACCGCTGCCTCTACCCGGAGCCGCCGCCGCCGGGGTCGGTGCCCTCCTGCGCCGAGGGCGGCGTGCTCGGGGTGCTCCCGGGGCTGGTGGGGATGATCCAGGCCACCGAGGCGGTGAAGCTGATCCTCGGGAAGGGAGAGCCGCTGGTGGGGCGCCTGCTGCTGGTGGACGCGCTCTCGATGCGCTTCCGGGAGCTCACCCTGCGCCGGGACCCGGCGTGCCCGGTGTGCGGCGACCACCCCACCGTCCGCGAGCTGGTGGACTACGACGAGTTCTGCGGGGTGCGGGGCGAGGCGCCGGCTCCCGCCGGGGAGGAGCTGCCGGAGATCCAGGTCGAGGAGCTGAAGCGGCGGCGCGACGCCGGCGACGGGCCGCTGCTGCTCGACGTCCGCGAGCCGTACGAGGCCCGGATCTGCAGCCTGGGCGGCGTGCTCATCCCGCTGGGGGAGCTGCCGGCGCGGGCCGGCGAGCTGGACCCGTCGCGCGAGCTGGTGGTGCTGTGCCGCTCCGGGGTGCGCAGCGCCCGGGCGGTGGGCTTCCTGCGCCAGGCCGGCTTCGCCAGGGCCCGCAACCTGGCCGGCGGGATCCTGGCCTGGGCCGAGCGCATCGACCCGCGGATGGCCCGCTACTGACGGGGGGCCGGCGCCGCCCGCGGCCTCCGCCGCGCCGCTCCGGCGCTACCGCTGGCGGACGAAGCGGGCCTCGCCGGTGACGGCGAAGTCCTTCCCCGGCTCGGCCTGCTCGAACACCGCCACCAGCTCGTCCGGGCCGTCGCGCCCCAGCGTCAGCCGCGCCCGCGCGCCCGGCGGGAGCGACTCGGCCTTCTCGGTGCTGAAGACCAGCCGCTCCGGGTCGGCCTTGTCCAGCAGGTACTCGTTCACCTGGCCCGAGGCGGTGAACTGGCGCCAGACCATCTTCCCGCGCACCGGATCGCGGGTGATGATCCCCATCTCCTCGGCGGCGCCGCCGGGCGGGCCCAGGATGGGCGAGCCGTGCAGCTCGAGCCGCTGGCCGCCGGGCGGGAAGTCGAAGGCCCACTTCAGCGCCGGCATCGCGCCGGAGGCCTTGGACTCCCAGGTGCCGACCAGGTGGCGCACCGGCGTCCAGGCGTCGGGCGCGGCCGCCGCCGCCGCGGCGCCGGCGGGCGGGGGGACCCCCTCGACCCGCGCCGCGGCCACCGGGTCGAGGCGCTGGAGCAGGGCCAGCTCGAGGCCCAGGTCGCGGGTCTCCAGCTGGAGGGCGGGGTTGGTGTCGTCGCGCTTCAGCCGGGTGAAGACCACGCGGCAGCCGCCCGAGCCGGCGGGCCAGGCCTCGGCCCGCAGGCGGTAGCCGCCTTCGCCGGCGCCGGTCTCGAGGATCCGGCCGCCGGTGGCCCGGGTGCGGGTGTCGAAGCCCGGGGAGAAGGCCTCCAGCACGCGGTTGCGGGCCTCAAGCCCGACGGCCTTCCGGTCGGCCCCCACCAGCGGGTAGCCGCGCTCGTTCGCCAGCCGCTGCACCTCGGGCCAGACCTCGGCCACGGCGCGCGGGTAGGCGTACTCGTCGAGGCCGCGCCTCAGCTTCGCCTCGCGGAGGGCGGCGGCGGTGCAGGAGGCCGAGGCCAGGAGGAGGAGCAGGGGCAGGGTGGAGCGCGCGGTGCGGGTCATGGTGTTCTCCGGGCCCGCATCCTACACCGGGGCGGACCGGCGCCGGCCGGCGGCGAGGCGGCGCGGGGTGGTGCGCCGGCGCGCTTCGCGG
>JAJZTO010000259.1 GCA_021848865.1 Myxococcales bacterium | reverse complement strand
TTCCGATCTGGAGGGGCGCCGTGAGCCCGGCCGCCCGCATCGACGTCCGCGCGGTGTCCTGCCCGCTGACCTGGGTCCGGACCCGGATCGCGCTCGATCGGCTCGGGGCCGGCCAGGCCCTGGAGGTGCTCCTGGAGGCGGGCGAGCCCCTGGAGAGCGTCCCGCGCAGCGCCGAGCTGGAGGGACACCGGGTGGCGGAGCGCGCTCCGCACCCCGGCGGCGGCTGGCGCGTCCTGCTGGTGAAGGGCGCGGTCGCGCCCGGTCCCGGCGCATCCTGGGAGGCCTGACGCCGTGCTCCTCTCCGACGACGAGATCGCGCGCTACTCCCGCCAGCTCCTGCTCCCGGGCATGGGCGTCGTGACCCAGGAGTTCCTCCGGGCGGCGCGCGTCCAGGTGGTGGGCGGCGGCGCGGTGGCCGGGCCGGCGATGCTCTACCTGGCCCAGGCCGGCGTGGGCATCCTGCTCCTCGACGACGCCGCCGAGGTGGCGCCGGAGGACGGCGCCGGCTGGGTCTACCCGCCGGACCGGACGGGCCAGCCCCGGGTGACCGCCGCCATCGAGTCGCTCAAGGCGGCCACCCGCTGGGTCCGTCCCCGCATCCACGCCACCGGCGCCGAGCCCACCGCGGCGCTGATCTGCGGCGGCGGGGCGCTGGCGCGCGAGGGGGCCGAGCGCGCCCGCCGCGCCGGGATCCCCCACGTGGTGGCGGAGGCGGACGGGGAGGGTGGGGCGGTGATCTCGGTCCCGCCCGGCGCCCCCTGCTACGCCTGCGCCTTCCGGATCGGGACCGGCGTGCCGGCCCCTGCCCCGGTGGCGGCGGCGATCGGCGCGCTGGCGGCGACGGAGCTCCTGCTGCTGGCCGGCGGCGTGCTGCAGCCGCCCCAGGGACGGCGCATCGACCTGGTCCGGGGCCACCCCCGCACCAGCGCCACGGTCCGGCAGCCCGGCTGCGCCTGCGCGACGCGGGCGGCCTGAGGACGCCGCCCGGGTCCACCCTCCGTTCGGGGGCCGATATCGCGTCCGGCGGCCCGCCGGACCCGCGGAGCCGCGAAAAGTGGCCGGTTTCTGGCCGTCGAGGCCGGAGCGCGGCTATAATGGCCGTCACTCGTGGTGACGCAGCCTCCGCGAGCGGGTGCGGCTGGCCGCGTGGAGCCCGGGGAGGAGACCATGGAGCTGCAGCCGCAGCACGGCGGGTTCGTCATCTGGATCACCGGGATGCAGGGCGCCGGGAAGAGCACCCTGGCGCACCACCTCCACAAGCGGCTCACCGCCGCCGGGCGGCCGGTGGAGCTCTTCGACGCCGACGACCCCGAGCAGATCCTGGTGAAGGGGCTGGGCCTCGGCAAGGAGGACCGCGACACCGCGGTCCGCCGGGTGGGCCACGTCGCCAGGCTGCTGGCCCGCCACGGCGCGGTGGTGGTGGTGGCGGCGCTCTCGCCCTACCGCGAGCCGCGCGAGCAGCTGCGCCGCGAGGTGCGCCGCTTCGTCGAGGTCTTCGCCGACTGCAAGATGGAGACGCTGCTCCAGCGCTCCGACGTGTACCGCCGGGCCATGGCGCAGGAGATCCAGAACGTCGCCGGGGTGGACGACCCCTACGAGCCCCCGACCCATCCGGACGTCCTGCTCCACACCGACGCCGAGCGCGCCGACGCCTCGGTGCTGCGCATCCTCCAGGCGCTGGTGGACGCGAAGTACATCGGCCCGACCGAGTTCGGGCGGCTGACCGGCGGGCAGAAGCCGAAGAAGGCGCTCAAGGGCAAGGCGGGCAAGGGCGGCAAGGGCGGCAAGGGCGGGGCCCGCGCGCGTCCGGCCGGCCGGAAGGGCGCCGCGCGCCCCAAGGCCAGGAAGCGCCGGTAGCGCGTACGCCTGGAACCGGGCCACCGGCTCCGCTACATTCCCCGGGCCGTGCCCGGACTCGACGACATCCGCCGTGCCAGCGCCGCCCGGCTCGACCGGGCGAGGGAGGCCGTTCGCGCGACGGGCGGGGCGCTCGTCGCCTTCTCCGGCGGCGTGGACTCCACCCTGGTCCTCGCGGTGGCGCGCGAGGTGCTCGGCGACCGGGCGGTGGCCCTCACCACCCACTCCCCCAGCGTCCCCGCCTCGGAGCGGGAGGAGGCACGCCAGCTGGCGCGCCGGCTGGGCGCGCGCCACCTCGAGGTGGAGAGCCACGAGGGCGACGACCCGCGCTACCGGGCCAACGGGTCCGACCGCTGCTACTTCTGCAAGGGGGAGCTGTACCGCCTCTGCGCCGAGGCGGCCCGCCGCGAGCGGCTCCCCGCCGTCCTCGACGGCTTCAACGCCGACGACCGGTCCGACCACCGGCCCGGCCACCGCGCGGCGCAGGAGGCCGGCGTCTCCTCGCCGCTCGCCGAGGCCGGCCTCACCAAGGCCGAGGTCCGCGCCTGGAGCCAGGCCTACGGCCTGCCCACCTGGGAGAAGCCGCAGCTGGCCTGCCTGGCCTCGCGGCTCCCCTACGGCGTCGAGGTGACGCCGGCGCGGCTTTCGCAGGTGGAGCGCGCCGAGGCGGCGCTGCGGGCGCTCGGGCTGCGCAGCTTCCGGGTGCGCTGGCACGGCGACGTCGGGCGGATCGAGGTGGCGGCCGACGAGCTGGAGGCCGCCTTCGCCCGGCGCGCGGCCCTGGCGAGCGCCCTGAAGGGCGCCGGCTTCAAGCTGGCGGCCCTGGACCTGGAGCCCTTCCGCAGCGGCCGGATGAACGAGGTCGCCGGGATCCTGCCCGTCAGGCGGTAGCGCGGCCCGGCCGGAACCACGATGGCCCCGTTCCGGGGCCATTTTTCTTTTGTCAAGCGAGGAAATTGACCGCCGGATACCGGGTGGTAGCGTGTAGGTAAAGGTACTCACATGGAGGGAAACGGAATGAACGCTGCCCAAGCCCACCCCGCGGACGAGCTCGCCGCCGCCGCAGTCAACCGGCTGGAACCCATGCTGATCCGGCTCCCGCCGAACCTGGCCGGCCGCCTGCGCCAGCTCGCCCGGGCGACCCGGATCCGGCAGTCGGACTACCTCCGCGAGGCGGTCTCCGATCTGCTCGCGAAGTACGAGCACATCCTGGCGAGCGAGCAGCCGTGAGCCCCGTTTCGAGGCCCTCGTTCGGGGTACCGCTGGGGCGGATCGCCCTGCGCCGGGTCGCGGTGCCCCGCGCCTCCTCGCCGGTCTTCGCGCTGTTCGAGCAGATGGCCGAGCGGGCGCGGCGCGCCCGCGTCGAGCCGCCGCCGCGCCCCGCGGCCCACCGGGTCGCCTGACGCCGCGCTCGCTCAGGGGCTCCCGGGAAAGAGCGGCGGCTCGAAGGTCACCGCCGCCAGCGTGAGCCCCCAGCCCGGCGCCCGCACGCCCCGGTACCGCCCGCGCGCCGCGATGAGCTCGGCGATGCGCGCCGGCGGGGCCAGCCCCAGCCCCACCGCCACCGCGGTGCCCGCCAGGTTCCGGACCATGGCGCGCAGGAAGCCGCGCCCCTCCAGCACCAGGGCCCAGAGCGGCCCGCCCTCCGCCGCGATCACCTCGGCCGAGAGCAGGGTGCGCACCGTGCCGCGCTGCTCGCCGGGCCGGGCGAAGCCGGTGAAGTCGTGCTCCCCCACCGCGGCCCGGAGCGCCTCCCGCATCGCCGCCGCGTCGAGCGCCGCCGCCGGCGCGCCCGGGAAGGCCCGCTCGTCCGGGAGCGTCCAGGCGTACGGGCGCAGCGCCGCGGGCGGCGGGATCCCCACCAGGTAGACGTAGCGCCGCGAGCGGGCCGAGGCCCGGGCGTGGATCGACGGGCCGGTCCGGGCGGCGGCCCGGCACCACAGCCCCGGAGGCGTCGCCCGGTTCACCGCGGCCCGCAGCGCCTCCGGGTCGTGCTCGGCGCGGGCCCAGAAGGTGACCACCTGGGCCAGGGCGTGGACGCCGGCGTCGGTCCGCGCCGCCACGTCGAGGCGCCCCGCGAGCCCCAGGGGGCGGAGGGCCCGCTCCAGGGCCTCCTGGACGGTGGGCAGCCCGGGCTGGCGCTGGAAGCCCCGGAAGGCCCCGCCGTCGTAGGCGAGCAGCAGCGCGTAGCGGCGTTTCTCCACGGCGTGCTAAGTTTGCCCGCCGCGCGCGCCCCGTGGAAGGGGCGGGCGTTCCCGATGACCGAGCCCTCGAGCCGAGAACCCCCGGAGCGGGGCGCGCCGCATCCCGAGCCGGAGTGGACCTTCCAGCGCGGGGGCCAGGTCTTCGGGCCGGTCCCCGAGTCCCGCCTGCGCGAGCTGCTCTTCGAGGGGGAGGTGGACGCCGTCACGCCGGTGGCCGAGGAGGGGGGGCGCTACCGGCCGGTGGCCGAGGTGAGCCGGTTCCTCGTCGATCTCAAGAAGGCCGAGGCCCACCTGCGGGTGGAGCGCGAGGTCACCGACTCCCGCCGGCTGGCCACCCGGCGCCGGCGCTTCCGGGGCGCGGCCGCGGCCGCCACGGCGGCGCTCCTGCTGGCCGGCGGGCTGGGCGGGGCCGCCTGGCTGGCCCGGGCGCGCCCCTGGCAGAAGCGCAGCGCCCTGCTCGCCGACTTCGGCCAGGGCATCACCATCTCGGTGCCGGCCCGGATCGGCGCCGCCGCCCCCCGGCCGCCGGAGGGGCTCGGCGAGGTGGCGGTGC
>JAJZTO010000258.1 GCA_021848865.1 Myxococcales bacterium | reverse complement strand
GCCATCGACCTGCTCACCGGGCCGGTCTTCTTCCTGAACGACAAGCTGCAGCCGGGCGGCAGCAAGATGCTCTGGACGGTGCAGCTCGACGTGGACGTGGAGCTGCTGGCGAAGCCCAAGACCTAGCCGCGGGGGCGGTCGGCCGCGGGCGGGACCCCGGGCCTCGCAGGGCCCCGGGGTTCCGCCCGCGGTGCCTTCAGCCGATCTGCTCCAGCACCCGGTCGAAGACCAGCAGCTCCAGCCGCTCGACGTCCCCGGCCGGGAGGCCGTTCCAGGCCAGCGCGACGCGGGCGTTGCCCGGCAGCACCTTGACGTCCACCACCCGCACCACCCCCGCCACCGGCTCCTGGCCCGGGAGCCGCAGCGAGGCCTTCAGCACGTCCCCGAGCCCCGGGGGCTTCGCCAGCAGCAGCCCCACGCCCCCGGAGGAGACGTCGAGGGTGAGGGCCTTCACCTTCTGGCGGCCCAGCTCCAGCTCCAGCTGCAGGGCGAGCGCCGCCCGGAGCTGGCGCCGGGGCGACTCGCCGGCGCGCACCGTCGCGTTCTGCGCCGCCAGCAGGGCGCGCGCCAGCTCGTCCCGGCCCGACCGGTAGGAGACCAGGTCGGCGGGCGAGAGGCTGCCCGCCTTCGCCGCCGCGTGGAGGAGCCGGAACCGCTTCAGCCAGAGCTCGGCCGCCATCGCCTACCGCGCCCTCGTGGCTCGGGGATCCGGTCCCCGGCGCTGCGCCTGGCTCATCTCGCACGCTCCGTGGTCGAGCGCGGGACGCTAGCGCGCGCCCATTCCAGGCGTCAAGCGACGGCGCCGCGCCCTGGGCTCAGGATCCGGCCAGGCCGAGCAGCCGCCGCGCCTCGGCCGGGGTGGCCGGGGTCCGGCCGGCCGCCGCCGCCAGGCGCCGCGCCGCCGCGACCAGTTCCCCGGAGCCGCGTGCCAGCACGCCCTTCGAGAGGAAGAGGTTGTCCTCCAGCCCCACCCGCACGTGGCCGCCCAGGCGCAGGGCCGCCTCGGCCATGGGCAGCTCGCAGCGGCCGATGCCGGCCACCGACCAGTGGGCCGCCTCCGGCAGCCCCTCCACCAGGAAGCGCAGGTTGCGCTCGGTGCCGGCCAGGCCCCCGGGGACGCCGAGCACGAACTGCACGTGGTACGGGGGCGCGAGGTGCCCCTGCTCCCGCAGCCAGCGCAGCGTCTCCAGCATCCCGGCGTCGTACACCTCGCACTCCGGGACCAGGCGGCGCTGGCGCAGGCGCGAGGCCACCCGGACGATGTCGGGGCGGGCGTTCACGAACACCCCGTCGCCGAAGTTCATGGTCCCCAGGTTCAGCGTTCCCATCTCGGCGCTGTCCACCAGCGATCCGAGCCGCTCCTCGAGCCCCATGCCCACCGCCCCGCCGGTGGAGACCTGCAAGATCGCGTCGCAGCCCGCGCCGCGGATGCGCGCGACGATCTCGGCGAAGTGCTCGGGCCGCTGGGAGGGGCGGCCGTCGGGCCAGCGGGCATGGAGGTGGAGCACCGCCGCGCCCTCGCGCCAGGACTCGACCGCGGCGCGGGCGATCTCCTCGGGGGTGTAGGGCACCGCCGGGTTCTGCTCGCGCGTCACCTCGGCGCCCACCACCGCGGCGGCGAGGATCACCGGGTCTCCCACGTCGTCCTCCTTCCGGCGGCGGGATCGGCCCGCGACGGCCGCGCCGACCCCCGCCAACGCCCTTCTTACCGCGGCCGGCGCTGCTTCGCCTTCGGCACCACGCAGGTGCCGCTGGCGCGGCAGACCAGCTGCGGCGGGTCCAGCAGCTCGGCGGCGCTGTCGGAGAGATCGGCCCGCGGGCGGATGACCTTGCGGGCCTCGAACCGCATGGCGCGCGAGGTCTCGCCGGCGCGGGTGATCTCCCCGGTGGCCTCGATGAAGTCGCCGGCGTGGACCGGCGCCAGGAACTCCACCGCGTCGTAGGCGCGGAAGAGCCCCTCGTCCCCGTCGCGCCGCACCAGCAGCTCGGTGGCCACGTCGCCGAAGAGCGCCAGCAGCCGGGCGCCGTCCACCAGCCCGCCGCCGTAGTGGGCGTCCCCCTGCCCCATGCGGAGGCGCAGCGTCACCGGCCCGGTCCCCTCGTCGCGCGCGGCCATCCCCTCCTCCTTTCGACGTCCTCCACCCGGTGGACTCCACTCAGTGGAAGGTCTTCCCCATCCGGCGCAGCACCTCGCCGAGGAGGTAGCCGGCCACCTCGGAGGGTCGCGTCCCCGGCCCGAACCCGGCGTCGTAGCCCAGCTCCAGCGCCAGGCGGTGGTCGATGCGCGGCCCGCCCAGGATGGCGATCACCCGGCCCCGCGCCCCGAGCCGCTCCAGCTCGTCGATGAGCTGCCGGGCGTTCTCCCGGTGGACGTCGCGCTGGGTGACCACCTGCGAGACCAGCACCGCGTCGGCGCGCCGCTCGACGCAGGCCCGGGCCAGCGCGGCGTTCTCCACCTGGGCCCCGAGGTTGACCGCCTCGAAGGCCGGGTAGCGCTCCAGGCCGTAGTCCCCGGCGTACCCCTTCATGTTCATGATGGCGTCGATGCCCACGGCGTGGGCGTCGGAGCCGGTGCAGGCCCCCAGCACCACGATGCGCCGCCCCACCTCGCGGCGGGCGATCTCGTTCAGCTCGTCGAAGCCGTGCTTGCGGACCACCACCTCGGGGACCTCGAGCGCGGCCGCGTCCACCGCCGCGGCGGTGCGCCCGTAGAGGACGAAGAAGGTGTACCCCTCCGCCGCCGGCTCCATGGCGGCCAGCTGCACCCCGGTGAGCCCCAGCTGCCGGGCCACCTCGCCCGCGGCGGCGCGGGCCCGCTCGCCGGCCGGGAGCGGCAGGACGAAGGAGAGCTGCACCACGCCGTCGTCGCGGCGGTCGCCGTAGGGGCGGACGAGCGCGGGGTCGGTCACGGCTCGAACCGGGCGCTGGCGGAGAGGCCGGTCCAGGCGGCCAGCACGTCCTCGCGCAGCGGCGTCGCCCCCCAGAAGCTCACCCGGTACTGCACCGGGCCGTCGCAGATCCCCCAGGCCCAGCCGTGCCAGCCGCCCTGGTCCCCCTCGGTGGCGATCCCCTTCCGTCCGGCGAAGGTGGTGGGGTGGAGGCGGACGTCGGTGGCCTGGCTGGTCCCCTTCTCCAGCGCCGCCCGGGCCTGGGAGAGGCACTCGGCCTCCCCGGAGAAGGTCCGCTCCGCCCGCTGGACGTCGAGCCGCCCCAGCCCGTCGGGCTGGACGGCGGTGAGGCGCCGGGCGTCGCCGCTCGGCGTCCAGGACTCGGGGATCTCGAAGGAGAGCTTGTCCACCAGGTAGCGGGCCCCGGCTCCCTCGCCGCCCTGCCCCACCGGCCCGGTGGCCTTCACCCGCACCACCTGGGCGCAGCCGGCGCCGAGCAGGACGGCGGCGAGCAGGACGGCGGCGAGCAGGGCGGGGGCGGCGCGGCGGGCGGCGGTCATGGCGCCTCCAGGATCTCCAGGAAGGGGTTGAAGTAGTCGGGGGAGCGCTCCACCACGCCCGAGAGCCCCTTGCCGCCCGTCTCCGACCGCGCCACGTCGCCGAAGCGGGCCCGGCCGATGGCCGCGGGCAGGCCGTCCCGGGCCACCTCCTCGAGCAGCTCCCGGGCCGCGGCCAGCACCGCGCCGGCGCGCCGCTCCACCGCGCCCCCCTCGCGGAACAGGATCTCGCCCGCCATGCCCTTCCAGGCCCGGTAGACGTAGTCGGCGCTCTTCAGGGCCACGTAGCGGTCCATCAGCAGCGGATTGTGCATGGCCTCGGTCATCATGCCCAGCAGCTGGATCGACTGCCCGGTGATCCGCGCCACCACGTCGGCCATCACGTCGTAGGCGTGGCTGAAGAAGATGTCGCCCTGCTTGTGCTTGGTGGGCGGCATGTACTTGATCGGCGCCTCCGGGAACAGGGTGCGCACCAGCAGCGCCTGGGCCACCTCCCGGACGATGGTGTCCTCGCGGGCCGGGTCGATCTCGAAGCTGTGGCCCAGGCCGACCAGCCGGTCGGGCAGCCCGGCGCGGCGCGCCAGCCCCTCGTTCACGAAGTGGGAGGCGATCACCGTGTGGGCCGCCTCGTCGGCGTCGGCGGTGGTGATGTAGTTGTCCTCGCCGGTGTTGATGACGATCCCGGCGAAGGCGCAGATGCGCCGCGAGAAGTGCTGGTCGCACAGCGTCCGCCGCATGTTGATGTCGCGGAAGAGGATGCCGTACATGGCGTCGTTGAGCAGCATGTCGAGCCGCTCCCAGGCCGCCGCGAAGGCGATCTCGCTCATGCACAGGCCGCTCGAGTAGTTGGTCAGCTGCAGGTAGCGCCCCAGCCGCCGCGACTCCTGGTCCAGCGCCTCCCGCAGGATGCGGAAGTTCTCCTGGGTCGCCCAGGTGCCGCCGTACCCCTCGGTGGTGGCGCCGTCCGGGACGTAGTCGAGCAGCGACTGGGCGGTGGAGCGGATCACCGCGATGACGTCGGCGCCGGCCTGGGCCGCGGCCCGCGCCTGCTCCACGTCGTCCCAGACGTTGCCGGTGGCGACGATCAGGTACCGGTGGGGCCGGGGCGCGGTGCCCAGCTCGGCCTTGAGCGCGTCCCGCTCGGCCACCCGGCGCCGCAGCTCGCCGGCGGCGGCCCGGGCCTCG
>JAJZTO010000257.1 GCA_021848865.1 Myxococcales bacterium | reverse complement strand
GCCGAGCCGCTCACCGACAAGATCGTATGGCAGAACGGCAACCGGTACACGTACCGGCTCCGCCCCTCAACCTACATGCAAGTGGCAATGCTGGTCCCGGAGGCCGCCAAGCTGAAGAGGAAGCGGTGGGCGCTGGTTTACCCCAACTACGAGTACGGCCAGTCGGCCGCCGCCACCTTCAAGGCACTCCTGAAGAAGGCTCAGCCCGACGCCGAATTCGTCGCCGAGCAGGCGCCGCCCCTGGGCAAGGTCGACGCCGGCGCGGTCGTCCAGGCGCTGGGCGACGCGAAGCCCGACGCCATCTTCAACGTCCTCTTCGCCGCAGACCTCTCCAAGTTCGTCCGCGAGGCCAACACCCGCGAGCTCTTCAAAGGGCGTGACGTGGTGAGCCTGCTCACCGGCGAGCCCGAGTACCTCGACCCGCTCAAGACCGACGCGCCCACCGGGTGGATCGTCACCGGCTACCCCTGGTACGCGCTCCAGGCGCCGGAGCACGCCCGATTCCTCGCCGCCTACCAGAAGCGGTGGGGGGACACCCCGCGGCTCGGCTCGGTGGTGGGCTACTCCAGCGTGAAGGCGCTGGCGGCGGGCATCGCCCGGGCCGGCTCGGCCGAGCCCGAGAAGCTGGCGGCGGCCTTCGCCGGCCTGCAGGTCGAGACACCTTTCGGGAAGATCACCTTCCGCGGCCTCGACCACCAGTCAACCATGGGTGCCTTCGTGGGGCGCACCGGCGTGAAGGACGGCAAGGGCATCATGACCTCCTTCACCTACCTCGACGGCGCCGACTTCCAGCCGCCGGACGCCGAGGTGAAGAAGCTGCGGCCGGCCGAGTAGAGCCCGTCCCGTCCCCCGCCCCGGCTCTCCCCGGGGCGGGGCAGTATCCAGGAGCGTCTGCCGCAGGCGCCCGGCCTCCTCGGCAACGTCGCAGGCGCCGATCTGGCGCCCCCGGGCCAGCGCGTCGGCGCGCGACGAGCAATGCACTCCACTCGGAGTCGCGGTCGTCCAGCGTCGCATCTCAAGAACTCGCCGAGGCGCGCTCGCTGAGGATCGAGGCGGCGATTCCTTCCCGATAGGACGGGTACCTGAACTTCACCCCGAGGACGCTGCGCACGGCGTGGCCATCCACTCGCCTTCCGGGGGAGTCGCCGGAGCCAGAGGGATCGGCGCCGCGCGGCGCCGGGAGGCCCAGCGTCGCGCAAAACGCGGCGACTTGCCTGGTGGTCGCTGGCAGGTCGTCGGCAACCGGCCACGCTCCCTGCACTTCCGAGCGGAGAGCCGCGATCGCGAGCGACGAGAGGTCGTCGACGTGTACGCGGGAAACGATCCGATCGAGATCGCGCACGCGACCCACCCGGCCTTCCCGCAGCGCGACGTGCACGCCTCGCCCGGGCCCATAGATGGCGGCGCAGCGGAGGACGAGCGTCGTCCAGGGCCCGCGCGCAGCGACGCGCTCCGCCTCGAGTCCGAGCCGGCTCGCGTCGTCGCACGGCGCTGGCGCGGTG
Organism: Myxococcales bacterium; assembly: GCA_021848865.1. Lineage (GTDB taxonomy): Bacteria > Myxococcota > Myxococcia > Myxococcales > Anaeromyxobacteraceae > JACRMN01. Next base: position 3,143 of record JAJZTO010000257.1, on the reverse strand, counting down.
CGCTCGTCCACGTCGAGCTGGGCTCCGTAGACGGAAGTGGTCGAGAGCAGGACGAGCCGGGCCGGATTCGCGCCCAGCGCGTCGAATACGCGCCTCGCCTGGATCGCGCTGCCAGGCGGAGGCATCGAGACGAGCACGCGGAGCCCCGGGCCGAGCTCGGCCGCGTACATTTCGAGCTCCCGGAGCGAGCCTGCATTCGCCGTGTCGAGCCGGTGTACCACCCCTCCGCTGGACGCGACCGGGCCGAGCGCCGCCAAATCCCGCGAGGTCGCGTGGACCCGCTCCGCTTCCCCGAGAAGGCCCAGCGCGACGCGCGTGCCGACGTAGCCGCAGCCGAGGATGAGAAATGGAGGCACGACGCCAGGATAGCCCCGCTCCGCGCCCGCGCCGACCCCGCGGCTGCTTGACAGCGTGACGAGAAGCGGGCTAACAGCGGGCGCACAACAGAAACGCTTCGGGTGCCCGCGAGGGCATAACAGGGAAGCCGGTGCGAAGCCGGCGCGGTCCCGCCACTGTAAGTGGGGAAGCGGTCTCGAGCAGCCACTCGGCGAGAGCCGGGGAAGGACGAGGCCGCACGGGAGGTCCGACGGACCTTCCGAGCTCACGAGCCAGGAGACCTACCCGGAGGAGGAGTTCCGCTTGCCACCGGCTTGCGGCCCTCCGGGCGCGGAGATCGCCCGGCGGGCTCCACGAAACCAGCTCGTCCAGCCATCCGTCATCGCGGCGGTGGCGCTGCTGTTGCCCTCGCGCGCGTGCGCCATGCACCTCGCCGACGGCGTGCTGCCGCTCGACTGGGCCGTGCTCTTCACCACCAGCGCGGCACCATTCGTGCTGATCGCCCTGCGGCTCATGCGGCGCCGGGGGCAGGCGGACTTCCGGCTCAAGCCGCTCCTCGCCATGGTGGCGGCGGCGGTGTTCCTGCTCTCGGCGATGCCGATCCCCGTCCCGTTCGTCGGGACGTGCTCGCATCCCTGCGGCACGGGCCTCGCCGCCATCCTGGTCGGCCCCTGGATGACGGTCGTGGTCGCGCTCGTCGCGCTGCTCCTCCAGGCGCTGTTCCTCGGCCACGGCGGGCTCACGACGCTCGGGGCCGACTTGCTCTCGATGGGGATCGCCGGAGGGTTCGCCGGATGGCTGGCGTTCCGGCTGTTCCGTCGCGCCGGCGCGTCCCTCGCCGTGGCCGCCTTCGCCGGCGGGCTCCTCTCCGACTGGTGCACCTACGCGGTCACGGCTGGTGAGCTGGCGGTGGCCATCCACGGAGCAAGGCCGATCTCACAGGTGTTCGGCACGGTGGCGCTGGCTTTCGTGCCCGTACAGCTTCCGCTCGGGATCCTGGAGGCGGCGCTCACCGGGGGCGCGGTCGCGTTCGTGGCGCGGCGCCGCCCCGATCTCGTCCCGTGCCTCGGCCTCGACTCGGTGGGGAGGACCGCGTGATCGGCGCCGGGGCCGCGCTCCTCGTGGCCGCGCTCGCGGCGTCACCAGCGCCCCGAGAACCGCGCTGGGCCGGGCTGGACGAGAAGATCGTGGAGCGCGTGTCGGCCGAGGCCGGCCACCCGCGCTGGCGAACCCTGCTCGACGACAGCGGCGACCTGCCGCTGTTCCTGTTCCTCTCGGCCGGCATCGCGGGCGGGTTCGTGCTCGGCTACGGCTACCGCGAGGTCCTGTCGCGCCGCCGCGACGAAGGACGCCGACCCTGAGACCGCCACCGACCTCCTCCGCCGACCCGAGGCTCGCGTTGGCGCTGGCGCTCGCGTTCATGGGCGCCGCGCTCGCGGCGCCACGAGCGAGCGCCGCCCTCTGGCTCGCGGCCTGCTCGCTGGCCGCCCTCCCCGCGACTCGCGGCCGCTTTGCACCGCGGCGCGCCCTGGCCGCGGCATGGGCGCTCGGCGCCGGGGCGGCGCTCCTGCGGGTGCTCCTCTACGAGGAACCGCCGCCCGAGACGGTCCACGCCTTTGGTCACGCGCTCCGTTTCTCGCGCCCGGCCCTGGCCCACGGCGCTCTCCTCTTCTCACGCGTGCTCGCGACCACGCTCGCCGCGGCCTGGCTCACCGCGACGACCTCCACCCCGGACCTCGCAGCCGCCCTCCTCTGGGCGCGATGCCCGCCGGCTGTCGTCGACCTTCTCCTCCTGTCCGCACGTTATCGACACGTGCTCGGCGAGGAACTCGCGACGGTGCGTTGTGCCCAGGCCATGAGGCTCGGCTACTCGGGCGCGCTCCGCTCGCTGCGATCGGCGGGCGTGCTCGCCGGCGCGCTCACCTGTCGCGCGGTGGATCAATCCACCGCGACCGCCGAGGCCATGCTCCTGCGCGGAGATTCGGGTTCCGCGGGGCTCCGCATTCCCCGCTCGTCCGCGCGCGCCAATCTCCTGCTCGCCGGCCGGGGAGCGCTGGCGCTGGGCGGCGCGGCCCTCCTCTGGAGGGCGCCCTGGTGATCGCCGCGCTGTCGCTCCGCGCCGAGCGTCTCGGCCCTCGCGAGGACACGGCCGTGCTCCGCGAGGTGTCGCTCGAGGTCCGGATCGGAGAGCGCGTCGCCATCCTCGGCGGCAACGGCGCCGGCAAGTCGACGCTGCTCAAGAGCGCCGTCGGCCTGCTCCCGGCGCGTGGCGGCGCCGTGCGCGTGTTCGGGGCCACGGTGCGGACGCCCCGGGACGCCGTGGTGGCGGGCGCCGGGCTCCTCTTCCAGAACCCCACCGACCAGCTCTTCGGTGCCAGCGTTCTCGACGACGCCGCGTACGGGCCTTCCAACCAGGGGCTCGACGCGGCGACGGCGCTCGAGCGCGCGCGCGAGGCCCTGGCGAGTTGCGGGCTCGCGGGACTCGCCGCGCGCCACGTCGAGGCGCTCAGCTTCGGCGAGCAGCGCCGGGCGTGCCTGGCCGGGATCCTGGCGATGCGCCCGAGACTGCTCCTGCTCGACGAGCCGACCGCCGGCCTCGATCCGGAAGGAGAGCAGCGCGTCCTCGAGCTGCTCCTGGCCCTCTCCCGGTCGGGCGTGACGCTCGTCGCCGCGACGCACGCGGTGGACCTCGTGCCGCACTTCGCCGATCGCGTCGTCCTGCTCGGCGAGGGCCGCGTCCTCGCAGACGGACCCGCCCGCCAGGTCTTCTCGGACACCGAGCGGCTCCGCCGCGCCCGCGTCCGCGC
>JAJZTO010000256.1 GCA_021848865.1 Myxococcales bacterium | reverse complement strand
GAAGGGGGGCCAGGGGCTCTACCAGCACGCCGAGGTGCTCCCGGCCGCCGACGTCACCAAGGTCGAGGAGGTGCTGATCCTGGCCGCCCCCCGCGAGGAGGCCGCGGCCGCGCGGCTGGGCCCGCCGTGAAGCGCGCGCTGGCATCCTTCGCGCTCGCGGTGGCGCTGGCCGGGGCGCAGTCGGGGCTCTCGCTCCACCTGGGCGGCCTGCCGCTCGCCCTGCCGCTGGTGCTCGTGGTCTGGGCGGCGGTGGAGGCCGACCTCCTCGAGGGGCTGGGCGTCGCCGTGGCGGTCGGGTACGTGCTCGACCTCTTCGCGGGCGGCCCCCGCGGGCTGCTGGTCTCGCTGACGGTGGCCGCCTACCTGGCGAGCCGGCTGGCGCGCACCTCGCTCTCGGTCCGCGGCGCGCTGGGCTTCGCGGCCCTGACCGGCGGGGCCACCACCCTGGTCGGCCTGGGCGCGCTGCTGCTGGCGCGCTTCACCGCCGCGCCGGGGACGGCCCCGGGGGCGAGCCTGGTCGGGCGGGTGCTGCTGGAGTCGCTGGCGACCTCCGCGGCCGCGCTCCTGCTCCACCCCGGGCTGCGGCGGCTGGAGCGGCTCCTGGAGCGCCAGCCCGAGCCCGGGCTGCTGGGCCGGTGAGCGCGATGGTCGGGCTCGAGAGCGGCGGCTCGGCGCCTCCCCGGGAGCCCCGGGAGCGGGTCCCCTGGGCGGCGCTGGTGGCGGCGCTGGCCTTCCTGGTGATCGCCGGCCGGCTCTACCAGCTCCAGATCCTCCGCGGCGACGAGTACAAGGGGCGGGCCGACGAGAACTTCGTCAAGGAGCTGCGGGTCCCGGCCGACCGCGGGCTGATCCTCGACCGCAACCGCCGCGTCCTGGTGGACGAGCGGCCCAGCTACGACGTCACCCTCACCCCGTACTTCTGCGGGAAGGGGTGCGAAGACGTGCTGGCGCGCCTCTCGTCGATGCTGGCCCTCTCGCCCGAGGAGGGCCAGCGCGCCCGGGACCGGCTCCAGGCGGCGCGCGGCCTGGTCCGCTTCCGCCCCTTCACCGTCAAGGTGGACATCACCCGCGAGGAGCTGGACGTGGTGGAGGCCAACCGCGTGCCGGGCGGCGTGCTGGGCGGGGTGGACGTGATCCCCACCCCGCACCGCAACTACCGGCAGGGCACCTGGGCCGCCCACCTCTTCGGCTACATGAACGAGGTCGGGGCCGACGAGATCGACAGGCTCAACGCCGACCTGCCCGACGGGCAGCTCGCCTACCAGCCGGGCGACTTCGTGGGCCGGCGCGGCCTGGAGAAGCGCTGGGAGACGGAGCTGCGCGGGGTGGACGGGCGCCGCCGCGTGGTGGTGGACGCCCGCGGGAACGCCACCGGCGAGGACCTGGAGGCGGAGCTGATCCCCGAGGCACAGCGCTACGAGCCGCCGCAGCCGGGGAAGAACCTGGTGCTCTCCCTCGACTGGCGGCTGCAGGAGTTCGCCGAGAAGACCTTCCCGGGCACCGCCGGGGTGGTGCTGGCGATGGACCCGCACACCGGCTTCCTGCTGGCGCTGGTGTCCCGTCCCGCGCCCGACCCCAACAAGCTCTCCGGCCGCATCACCCGCGCCGAGCTGGCCGCCATCCACGCCGACCCGCTGCAGCCCGAGCTGTTCCGCGCCATCCAGCAGCACTACTTCCCCGGCTCCACCTTCAAGGTGGTGACGGCGGTGGCGGCGCTGGAGGAGGGGGTCTTCCGGCGCGGCGGCACCATCTTCTGCCCGGGCCACTACACCCTGGGCCGGCACCGGTGGCGCTGCGACAAGGAGTCGGGCCACGGGACGGTGGACCTGGAGCACGCGCTCGGCGCCAGCTGCGACGTCTTCTTCTACACGCTGGGCGACCGGCTCGGCGCCGACCGGCTGGCGGCCTGGGGCGAGAAGCTGGGGCTGGGCCAGCCCACCGGCTTCGACGTGGGCGGCGAGACGGCCGGGGTGATGCCCGACGAGGCCTGGTACGACCGGCACATCCCCGGCGGGTACCAGCGCGGGATGGCGGTGAACATGGGCATCGGCCAGGGGGACGTGCGGGTCACGCCCATGCAGCAGCTGGTGCTCTACGGGGCGCTGGCCTCGGGCACGGTGTGGCGTCCGCAGGCGGTGCTGCGCATCGAGGACGACCGGGGCGAGACGGTCCGCCAGTTCGCGCCCGAGGCCCGGTTCCAGCTGCCGCTCCGCCCGGAGACCCGGCAGGCGGTGCTGGCCGGGCTGGAGGCGGCGGTGAACAAGCCCTTCGGGACCGCCTACGGGTCGCGCCTCCCGCCCGAGGACGGCGAGATGGTGGGCAAGACCGGGACGGCCCAGGTGGTCCGGCTCGGGACCCGGCGGCTCAAGGCCAGCCAGGTCGGCTACTTCGAGCGGGACCACGCCTGGTTCGCCGCCTTCGCGCCCGAGGACGACCCGCAGATCGTGGTGGTGGTGCTGAACGAGCACTCCGGCTTCGGCGCCTCCAACGCGGCGCCGACGGCGGCGGCGGTGGTGAAGAAATGGCTGGAGCTGAAGGCCCAGGACGAGGCGGAGCGGCGCGGCACGGCGGGCCCGCAGGAGCCGGAGCCGGCACCGGCCCCGTCGGTGCCGCCGGTGGAGCGGCCCGGCGCCGCGCCGCGGCCGCGCGGCGCCGCGCTCCCGGCCCGGGGAGGGGCGCGTGGCGCTTGAGCTGACCGTCGGCGGCTCGGCCGGGGCCCCCCGCCGCCTGCTGGCGAACTACCCCTGGAACGTGGCGGCGCTGGTGCTCGTCATCTCCGCCCTGGGGGTGTGGAACCTGGCCTCGGCGTCGCGCAGCGCCCACGCGCCGGTGTGGATCGCCCAGCTCTGGTTCATGGCCGCGGGGGTGGGGCTGGCGGCGGCGCTGGCCTTCTTCGACGACCGGACCTTCCACCGGCTGGCCTGGGTCTTCTACGGCGCGGTGATCGTGCTGCTCCTGCTGGTGATGGTGAAGGGGCGCTACGTCATGGGGGCGCGCCGCTGGCTGGCGGTCGGGCCGGTGCGGTTCCAGCCCTCGGAGCTGGCCAAGCTGGCGGTGGCCGTGGCGCTGGCCCGCTGGTTCCACGACGACGCCCCGAAGCGGCGCGGGGCCTACGGGCTGCGGCAGCTGGCGGTGCCCATCGCCCTGACGCTGCTGCCGGCCGGCCTGATCCTGAAGCAGCCCGACCTGGGGACGGCGCTGGTGGTGGTGGCGGTGGGCGCGACGGTGATCCTCTTCGCCGGGGTGCGCTGGCGCTCGGTGGCGGCGCTGCTCGGCGCGGTGGTGGTGGCGGGGGTGCTGGTCTGGCCGCACCTCAAGCCCTACCAGCGCAAGCGGGTGGAGACCTTCCTCCACCCGGAGGGGGACGTGCTCGGCGCCGGCTACCACGCCACCCAGTCGATGATCGCGGTGGGCTCCGGGCAGGGGACGGGGAAGGGCTGGGGGCAGGGGACCCAGACGCTCCTCAGCTTCCTCCCCGAGCAGCACACCGACTTCATCTTCTCGGTCTGGGCCGAGGAGCACGGGCTCCTCGGCTGCCTGCTGCTCATCGGCCTCTACCTGGGGCTGGTGACGGCGGCCCTGGGCATCGCCGGGAACGCCCGCGACCGCTTCGGCCAGCTCCTGGCGGCGGGGATCACCGGGATGCTGTTCTGGCAGGCCGCCGTGAACATGGGGATGGTGGTGGGCCTGCTCCCGGTGGTGGGCGTCACCCTGCCGCTGATGAGCTACGGCGGCACCTCGGTGATCACCGTCTTCCTGGGGATCGGGCTGCTGGGCAGCGTCGCGGTGCGGCGCTGGGTCAACTGACGGTGCGGAGCGGGCCCGCCCCGGCTACACCACCTTCTTGACCGCGTCCACCAGCTTCGACTTGGGCACGCTGCCGATGATGGTGTCCACCACCCGCCCGCCCTTGAAGAGCAGCAGCGTCGGGATGGAGCGGATGCCGAACTTCTGCGCCACCCCCTGCTGGTGGTCCACGTCCAGCTTGCCCACCTTGAGCTTGCCCTTGTACTCGCGGGCCAGGTCCTCGACCGCCGGGGCGATGGCCTTGCAGGGGCCGCACCACACCGCCCAGAAGTCCACCAGCACCGGCACGTCGCTCTTCAGCACCTCGGCTTCGAAGGTGCTGTCCTGCAGGGTGACCACGTCGTTGGAGGCCATGGCGCGGGGATCTAACCGAACGCTCCGACCCTGGCAAGCGACGTCCGACGCGTGGTAGTTTTCCCGGTCCGCGGCCACCGCGGATCGTCCCTCGTTCCGCGGGGCAGCACGGCACCGATGCGCGGCCTCCTCTTCGTCAGCCAAGCCATCCTCGACACCTGGGCCGGCCAGGGGAAGATCGATCTCGCCGGCGACGTGCTGACCGTGGCCTCGGGCGACGGCCGGGGGCGGAGCTACCGGCTGGAGCCGGCGGTCCGCTTCCTCCAGCTGGTCGGGGCCGACGCCGATCCCCACGCCCTGCTGAACAAGGTGAAGGCCGAGGCGCAGCTCCGCGAGCTGGGGGCCGAGGTGCTGGGCGACGCGGTGGTGCTGGGCGAGGTGGCCTACCAGGTCGAGCCGGGCTTCCTCGCCGAGCCCGGGGCGCTGCAGGCCGCGGCCTCCTCCCGCGCCGACCCGGCGCGCGCCGCGGCCCGCGCCGCCACGCCGGCGCCCCGGCCCGCCGCCGGCGGGGGGCC
>JAJZTO010000255.1 GCA_021848865.1 Myxococcales bacterium | reverse complement strand
CCGATCTGGGGGCGGAGCGGGCGCCGCCCACGACCTTACGACGGCGGCCGCGGCGGCGACATTCAAGATAGGCGGGGGCGGTCGAGCGTCAACGCCCGACCGCCCCCGGAGATGCGACGTCTTGGCTGCTGGCTAGAACGTGTGGTTCAGCCGGGCGTAGAAGAACCGGCCCATGTAGTCGTACGCCGTGTCCGCCGCATTGGCGAACGCGTTGTAGTTCTTGGGCGGATTCTGGTTCATCAGGTTGGTGACGCCGAGGGTGACGTTGGTCTTCCCCTGCGAGGAGGTGAAGCCGTAGCCGACGTTGGCGTTCCAGTTCCAGTAGCTGCTGACCATGTGGTAGTAGGTCGGCGTATCGCGGCAGAGGTTGCCCGTGCCCGACGCACCGCCAGCGTCACCGCACTCCTTGAAGCCGCCGATGTAGCGGGTGCCGAGGCCGGCGGTCAGGCCCATCATCCCCCACTGGACAGCCGCGCTGCCCTTGAACGTCGGGTCCGCGTACCCGTAGTCGTAGGTACCGCGGGCGTGGACGGTGGTGCCGTCGGGGCGGAGCCAGTCGTCCTTCAGCAGCCACGTGCCCGCGACGCCGAAGGCGAACTTGCCGGCGGCCGCGGTGCTGAGCCGGTAGTTGCCGGCGATGTCGAGGCCGGAGGTGCTGAGCTCACCCACGTTCTGGTTGGTGTCGATCACCATGCCGATGCGGTAGTTGGGGAGGCGGGAGATGAGGCCGCAGAACTGCGCGTTCGGGGTGCCGCCCGCGCCCGGGTAGCAGCCGTTCAGGATGGTGCCGATGCCGATGGCGCCGATCGTCTTCTTCACCGTCGTGTTGAAATAGTCGAAGGTGAAGGTGAGCCCCTCGACCATCCGCGGCTCGAGGACGAGCCCGACCGTGTAGATGCTGGCCGTCTCCGGCTTGAGCTTCGCGTTGCCGCCGAGCGTCTCGCGCAGCTGCGTCTGTGAGTCTCCGTTGTTGACGGCCGTGCCGCACTGCAGCCCGAGGGGCGAGGCCGGGTCGATGTATCCGGGGCTGCCCGGGCCGGCCGGGTTGCCGGCGCAGGGGTCGGTGATGGCCGGGAAGCTCTCCGCGTTGCCGGCGAACAGCTCGCCGATCGACGGGGCGCGGAAGGCGGTGGAGTAGGTGCCGCGCACCGTCACGTCACGGATCGGGCTGTACCGGAGGCCGGCCTTGTAGGTCGAGTTCGAGCCGTAGGTGCTGTAGTTGGAGAACCGGGCGGCCAGCGAGGCCTCGAGGTCGTAGACCAGCGGGGCGTTGTTGATGATCGGGATGGAGAGCTCGGCGTACGCCTCGTTGACGCGATAACCGCCCGCGGTGGAACCGGAGTTGTAGTCGGAGCCGAGGCCGGCCGCGTTGAACGGGTTGACGATGTAGGCGCCCTGCTCGGTCCGGTGCTCGACGCCGACGGCGAGGGCCACCGGCCGATCGGAGAGCAGGCTGAAGAGCTCACCGCTCACGTTGGCGGCCCAGATGGCCTCCTGGGTGAAGCCCCTGTTCGGGCCGGTGAAGGTGATGCCGGCCAGCTGGCCGGCCGGAGACGGGCCGTGGAGCAGGTCGAGGGGGATGCAGCCCGGGATGGGGGTCGTGTAGGTGGCGTCGGTGTAGCAGACGCCGTCCCTCGACGGGCCGATGGCGGCGGCGACCAGGTCGCCGCGCACCACGCCGGAGACGGTCTCGGTGCCGGACGTCCGGCCGAAGCTGAAGGAGCCGTCCCAGGACCAGTTGGAGACGCTGCCGTTGAGCCCGGTCACGACGCGAAGGGTGTCGGTGTCCTGGGCGCTGGTCCGGTTGGCCAGGTTCACCAGGCGGCTCTGCGCCCAGTAGATGTCCTGGCCGAACGGGTTGTACTGGCTGGCGGCGGAGAGGACCGCGCCGTTGTCGCCCAGGTAGGCCGTGAGGAGGGGCACCGGCGCGAGCTTCTGGTCGGTGCGCCGGTTCATGAACGAGCCCTCGAAGTAGAACTTCGCGTAGTCGTTCAGCTTGTAGTCGCCGGAGGTGAAGAAGCTGAACCGCTGCGACGGCGTGTAGAGGTAGTTGTACGGCGCGTAGTTGTAGGAGTCGGGCGCGCCGGCGTAGGGCCGGTAGCCGCCGGTGGTGGCGAGGCTCGGATCGTGGGTGAGGTACAGGGCCGGATCGGCCCCGTAGGCGGCGGCCAGGTCGTTGCAGAGCGTGTTGCCGCCACAGTTGGTCGTGTCGATCTCGAAGGCGCCGTTCGGGTTGGTGCTCGAGCCGAGCTTGCGGATCCGGCCGGTCCTGTAGTTGGCCGCCAGCGCGTCCTTCGAGAAGGAGCGGTCGCCGGCCCACACGGCGTCCTGCCGCGTGAAGCTGGTGGAGAAGAGGAGCGAGCCCTTCTCGCTGGTGGTGCCGAAGGTGCCGTTGACGTCGTAGGTGTTGCCGTCGCCCTTGGACGACGTGCCCGCGTAGGCGTTGAAGTCGGCGCCGTTGAAGTTCTTCTTGGTGATCACGTTGACCACGCCGCCGATGGCGTCGGAGCCGTAGACGGCGGAGGCGCCGTCCTTGAGGACCTCGATCCGCTCGATGGCCGAGGCCGGGAGGGTGTTGAGGTCGACGGAGGCGTTGGCGCCGCTGCCGCCGGCCACCCAGCGGCGGCCGTTCACCAGCACCAGGGTGCGGGCCGAGCCGAGGCCGCGCAGCGAGATCTTGACGGTGCCGTCACCGCCGTTGTTGTTGCCGCGGCCGAGGGCGGCCACCGCCTCCGGCATGGTGTTGAGGTAGTCGCCGATGGAGACCTGGCCGCTGGCCGTGATGGCCTCCCTGTTGACGACAGAGACCGGCGCCGCCGTGGTCAGGTCCTTGCGGCGGATGCGCGAACCGGTGACCACCACCTCCTCGAGCTGGACGGCCGCGGGGACGACGGCGAGGTTGGCGCGGAGCGCGACGTTCTCGCCGAGGGCGAGGTCGGTGCGCGTCTCGGGCTTGTAGCCGTCGAGGCTGGCCTGCAGCATGTACTGGCCGGCGGGGAGGTTGGGGATGGTGAACGAGCCCGTGGCGTCGGTCACGGCCGTCTGCTGGCCGGGAACGGCGGGGCTGGTGGCGACGACGAGGGCGCCAACGACCGGCTTGCCGGTCGCGCCATCGGTGACCACGCCGGTAATGGAGCCGGTGGACTGGGCCGAGGCCACGCCCGTGAACAGCAGCGCAAGCGTCGCCAGCCGAAGCAACTTCTTCATCATGATTGCCTCCAGGGAGAGTTCACTCAGACAGTCGCCGATCGGGGGGTTACGCAAGAGGCAGGACGCCTTTTGCGTGGATTCGATCGGCGGGTGAATTTGTCGTGCTTTGTAGGTTTCGTGTGTCGGGAATGTCAAGAAGACATCGGCTGTTGCACCGCCCCGTCTTGCACCATGACCCGGCAGCCATCCGGCTGATATTCTGGCGGATTCAAAAACCGCCCGGGAAATCGTGACCTTGTCTAGTCCACTTCGGCTCCCCATCAGGGAGCACTTCACCCCGGGCGCGTGAATTCTGCGCGCATTTTTTTTCGTGCCTCGCCCCGGGCATCCCCTCCCCTCCGAATGAACTCCCCGCTTTCAGGCGGGAACCGGAGGATCCTCTCGTTCGGATTCGCTTGCGACAGAAGGCGCAGAAGCCAATTCGATGGCAAGATGCCGACCGTTGGAGTCCTCCAAGGGTTGACATCGTTTTTCGATCCTACTAGACAGCCCGCTTCGTCCAGCCGATTGGGACGTCAACGACTCAGGCCGATCCCGGCGTCAAAACCAGCGAGCGACGCGTGTTCGAAGACGTAACGAAACGACAGACTGGGAAGTACGCGGCCCGGCGCGCCGGCTGGGTCTTTGGCTCGACGGCCCTCCAACTCGGGCTGGTGGCCATGGCGCTGTTCGCCGGCCAGAAGATCAAGGCGGCCATCGAGGAGAAGCCGATCGACGTGAAGTTCGTTCGAGCGGCCCCGCCGCCCCGGCCGCCGCCGCCGCCGGCCGCGGCCCCGCCCAGGCGCAAGGACCACGCGCCCAAGCCGCCGGACACCAAGCTGCCGCCGCCGCCGCCGCCGCAGGCCCTCATCCAGCCCAAGGACGTGCAGGCGGAGATGAAGGTGGACACCTCGCCCAAGGAGCCCGAGTACAACTACGGGACCACCGGTGAGGGCGTGATCGGCGGCGTGGTGGGCGCTCCGTCCATCGAGGACGCCCCCGCCTACGCCACCGCGGGCTACAAGAAGCCCGCCATGGCCGAGCCGGGCTGCGTGCAGCGCTCGATGCGAATCACCGACAGCATCCTCGACGCGGCCGGCAACTCGCCCGTCACGGTGAAGTTCGCCATCAACCGGGACGGGACGCCCAGCCGCTTCGAGATCATGAGCGCCAACAAGGACCACCGCATCGCCAACGCCATCTGGTCGGCCATCACGGCGTGCAAGTGGATGCCCGGCGCCGATGCGCAGGGCCGCGCAACCAACATCTGGGTCATCATGCCGATCCGGTTCACGCAGTAGCCGGGCGGCCCGCAACTTCTCCGTACCCCTCTCTCAGGAGGATTCACCGATGTCGCACCACCTGCTCGACGTCCTCAACAACCTCGTCCTCGCCCAGGCCGCTGAAGGCGCAGCCAAGCTCGACTTCAGCCTGAAGGGGATGGTCACCTCCATCGAGGGCTTCGGCATCGTCGTCGCCGGCATCCTCGCCCTCATGTCGA
>JAJZTO010000254.1 GCA_021848865.1 Myxococcales bacterium | reverse complement strand
TCGGCCCGGGTGGGCCGCAGGCCGGAGTCGTGGGAGAGGAAGTTGTGGCAGGTGAAGCAGTGGAGCTTCTGCATCCCCACCACGCGGACGGCGTGCTCGCCGTGGCAGCTCCGGCAGGCGTCCACCGCCGGCGCGAAGCCGTGCATGGCCTGGGCGTGGCACCTCACGCACTCGATGTGCTGCTTCTCGACGTGGACCTTGTGGCCCCGCGGCCCCTCGATCTGGGGCCACCGCGGGTCGTGGGAGAGGTGGCAGGAGGCGCAGGAGCCGAGCTTCACCTCGGCGTGCTTGCCCTTGCCGCCCGGCTCCTTGCCGGCCAGGAAGGCCCGGAGCATCGCCAGCCCCTGGCCCGGCGTCGAGTGGTGGCAGCGCTGGCAGGCCACGCCGCGGTGGCTGCCCCGGTTCCAGAGCGCGAACTCGGGGCTGGCCCGGTGGCACTGGGCGCACAGCCCCGGGTCCTCGTCCACGTAGCGCTTGAAGCGCAGGGCGCCCCAGAGGACGGCGGCCAGGGCCAGGACCGAGCCGGCGATCAGCAGGTGCAGCGAGGTCCGCCGACGCATCGGGCGCTCCCGGCGGCGGCGCGGGCGGCGAGGCCGCCCGGCGCCGCGGCCCGCCTCACTTCTTCTTCCGGAAGACCCGGTCGTACTCGGCCGGGTGCTCTTCCTTCATGAACTCCACCGTGACCTGGCCGGTGATCCAGGCCCAGTTCATGGGGAAGATGCTGGGCTTCAGGTGCACGTTGTAGAAGTGGACCACGAAGAGGAAGAGGATGGCCAGGGTGGCCTCCTCGCCGTGGACGATGAGGGCCGAGGAGACCAGCCAGGTGGGCAGCACGCGGCTCACCTGCGCCGGGAACCAGAAGATGAAGCCCGAGCCGACCATCATCACGATGCCCCAGAACACCGCCCAGTAGTCGAACTTCTCCAGGTAGTTGAAGCGCTCGAACCTGGGCCGCTCCGCCCGGAGCCCCAGCATGAAGAGGATGTTGTCCTTGATCTGCACGGCGTCGTGCGGCATCGGCAGCATCGAGAAGGGCAGCGCCTTCTTCTTCGCCAGGAAGGTCAGGTAGAGCAGGTGGTAGAGGCCCGAGACCATGATCATCACCGCGGCGACGCGGTGGAGGATCCCGGCGCCGTGCGGGCCGCCCAGGAGCTGCATGAAGCGCGAGCCGGAGGCGACGCGCTGGGCCATGTCCACCGCCCCGGCGCCGGCGCCGCGCAGCGGCCAGCCGGTGAGCCCGAGCAGGATGACGCCGGCCAGCATGAGCCAGTGCTGGATGCGCTGGTGGATGTCGAAGCGCCGCACCACCTCGTGGGCCTCGGGATCGGCGCCGTGCGGCTGCCGCATCCTGGCCAGCCGGTGGCGCAGCTCGTAGACGAAGTCCACCAGCACGTGGAAGGCGAAGAACAGCAGGGTGAGGGTGGTGAGCCAGCTGAAGGCGACGTGGACCAGGTGCGGGATCTTGCCGGTGTCCTGCAGCGGCTTGTGGGCGATGAGCGCCGCGAAGCTGGGGTTGGAGGCCTTGTGGCACTGGCCGCAGGTCTGCACCCGCGGGTCGTCCTGGCGGGGCGGGTCGGAGAGGGCCACCGCCGACTCCTTCACCTCGCCGCCGGCGATGCTCCGGTGGCCGGCCTTGGCCACCCGGGCGGCGTGGCAGTCCACGCAGAGCGGGGCCCGGGTCGAGCCCAGCGACACCAGCCGGCCGTGGATCGAGTCCTGCCACTCCACGTGGACCTCGGCGTCGATCCCGGCCGCCTGGGTGAAGCGCGGGTCGGCGTGGCAGGCCTCGCAGCGCCGGGAGAGCGCCTGGTGGTAGGCGCGCAGGCCGGCGGCGTCGCCGGGGGCGGGGTCGGGCGCCACCTCGTGGAGGGAGCCGTGGCAGGACTGGCAGGTGGCGCCGGCGACCGGCTGGTCCTTGGTGAGCCAGCGGCCGTGGACCGACGCCTTCACGTCGTCGGGGACCTCGCCGTGGCAGCCGGCGCAGGCCAGGTAGGCGCGCGGCGCGCCCACCGCCGGCTTGCCGTCGATGGTCCTGGCCGCGGCGAGCTTCGCCACGTAGGCGGCCTCGGCCGCGTCGGTGAGGGCCGGCAGCTCGTGCGGGCCGGGCGCCTGGTAGCCGGCGTGGCAGTCGGTGCAGGAGAGCTCCTTGTGCACCGACGCGGAGAAGGCGGAGGCGAGCACGCCGGTCCGCCCGGCGCCGTCGGTCTCGCCGTGCTTGGCGATCTCGTGGCACTGCAGGCAGTCGGCGTTGGAGGGCGCCGGGGCGGCGGCGGCCGGGGCCGGCTCCGCGGCGGCGACCGGCGCGGCCGCGAAGGAGAGTCCGATGGTGAGAAGGATGGCTCGCATGAGAGTCCTTTCCGGCCCCCGCGCGCCAGCAAGCCCCTGGCCACCGACCGCAGTCCGGGAATTCAGACTGTTGGGAGATCCCGACGTCGGGTTTTCCGGACAGTAGCGCCGGGAACTTCCGACAGGCTGGACGCAGGTCAAGCGCGGCCGTGGCGGATCGTCGCGCCAGTCCGCATCAGGCGGGCGGCGAGTTGCTGGGATAAAACGGCATCGCGCCAGGTGGTTGGCGGAGGTCCGGCACCCGATTCTCGGTTTGATCCGGGAGGGGCCCCAGCGAAGCTGGGGAGGGCCGGAGGCCCTCCCCGCCGGACGCGGCGCAAGCGCTGCAGGCGCGCTGCGCCGCAGGCTCCGGCGCAGCAGGGTGGGGCCCCGACGGCTCCGCCGGCGGGGCGGGGGCGCAGCCCCCGTTCTACTGATGAGCCGCGACGGCCTTCAGGATTTCAATTTCCTCGAGCGCCTTGCCGGCGCCGATGACCACCGCGGAGAGCGGGTCCTCGGCGAGGAACACCGGCAGGCCGGTCTCCTCGCGCAGCAGCACGTCCAGGTTCTTCAGCAGCGCGCCGCCGCCGGCCAGCACGATCCCGCGGTCGGCGATGTCGCCGGCCAGCTCGGGCGGCGTCCGCTCCAGCGTCACCTTCACCGCCTCGACGATCCCGTTGATGGGCTCGGAGAGCGCCTCGCGGATCTCCGACGAGGTCACGGTGAGGGTCCGGGGCACGCCGGCCACCAGGTCGCGCCCCTTGATGTCCATGGTCAGCTCCTCCTCGGTCGGGTAGGCGGTCCCGATGCCCATCTTGATGAGCTCGGCGGTGCGCTCGCCGATGAGGAGGTTGTACTTGCGCTTGATGTGCTGGATGATCGCCTCGTCCATCTTGTCGCCGGCGATCCGCACCGAGCGGCTGTAGACGATGCCGCCCAGCGAGATGACCGCGACGTCGGACGTCCCGCCGCCGATGTCCACGATCATGTTGCCCGAGGGCTCGGTGATGGGGAGGCCGGCGCCGATGGCGGCGGCCATGGGCTGCTCGATGAGGTAGACCTCGCGCGCCCCGGCGCTCTCGGCCGCCTCCCGCACCGCCCGCTTCTCCACCTCGGTGATGCCCGAGGGGATGCCGATGATGATGCGGGGCCGGACGAACTTCTTCCGGTTGTGGGCGGTGGCGATGAAGTACTTCAGCATCGCCGCGGTGATCTCGAAGTCGGCGATGACGCCGTCCTTCATGGGGCGGATGGCGACGATGTTGCCCGGGGTGCGCCCGAGCATCTCCTTCGCCTCCTTGCCCACCGCCAGGACCCGCTTCAGGCCGCGGCCGTCCTGCTGCACCGCCACCACCGAGGGCTCGTTGGAGACGATGCCCACGCCGCGGATGTAGATGAGCGTGTTGGCCGTCCCGAGATCGATCGCGAGATCGCGGGAGAACACGTTGTGGAGCCAGTCGAGCACGGTGAGCGGCGGGGACTATAGCAAGGGCCCGACGAAAGACAACGCGCCGTCAGCGGCCCGTGGCCGGGGCCTCGGCGGGGCCGATGTGGGCCCGGATCCAGCGGAAGACCTCGTCGTGGAAGGCCCGGGCGTTCCCCGGCTTCAGGACGTGGTGCCCCTCGTCCGGGAAGACCAGCAGCCGCGACTCGACCCCCCGGCGCTGGAGGGCGGTGAAGGTGGCGAGGCCGTGCGTGACCGCCACCCGGTAGTCCCGCTCGCCGTGGGTGACCAGCTCCGGCGTCTTCCAGCGCCCGGCGAACCGGGACGGGGACCACTTCCGGTACTGCTCCTCCCGGTCGAAGGGCGTCCCGCCCATCTCCCACTCCGGGAACCACAGCTCCTCGGTGTCGAAGTAGGCGGCCTCCAGGTCGAAGTCCCCGGCGTGGGCCACCAGGCAGCGGAAGCGGTCGGTGTGGCCGTTGATCCAGTTCACCATGTAGCCGCCGTAGCTGGCGCCGGCGGCGCACATCCGGTCCGGGTCCACCTCGCCGGAGGCCACCGCCAGGTCGGTGAAGGCCATGACGTCGCCGAAGGGGCCGTCGCCCCAGTCCTCCCGGATGGCCTCCTGCCAGGCCATGCCGTAGCCCGAGGAGCCCCGGAAGTTCGGGATGATCAGGGTCCAGCCCTGCGAGGCCCAGAGCATGGTGTTCCAGCGGTAGTGCCAGTCGTCCACCCAGGCGCCCTCCGGGCCGCCGTGGACCAGCACCACCGCCGGGTGGCGCTCCCCGGGCCGGTGGCCGGGCGGCGTGACGACGAAGCCGGGCACGGCGGCGCCGTCCTTGCCCCGGGCGACGGCCCGCCGCGCCTTGCCCAGCGCCAGGCGCGCCAGCGCCGCGTCGGTGAAGTGGGTGAGCGGCCGCACCGACCCGCCCTCGACGGCCAC
>JAJZTO010000253.1 GCA_021848865.1 Myxococcales bacterium | reverse complement strand
CATCCCGGTCCAGCTCATCGCCATGAGCGGGGAGGGGCTGGACGAGCGCCAGCTCTACGACCTCGCCTACAACGTCGTCGAGCCGCAGCTGGAGCGCATCAAGGGCGTGGCCAGCGCCTCGGTGGGCGGCGGCAAGATCCGCGAGATCGAGGTCCTGGCCCAGCGCGAGGCCCTGCGGGCCCGGGGCCTGGCGATCCTCGACCTGCTGAACGCGGTGCGGACCTCGAACCTCCTGCTGCCCTCGGGGAGCCTGCGCTCCGGGGACGCCGACTACAACGTCTTCTCCAACACCCAGTTCGGCGAGGCGCGGCCGCTCCGGGACGTGGTGGTCCGGCCCGGCGGGCCGGGGCGCGGCGCCGCCGGCGAGGGGCCGGTGCGGGTGGCCGACGTGGCCCGGGTGGTGGACGGCTCGGCCGACCAGACCGAGATCGTCCGCATCGACGGCCGGCGCGGCGTCTTCTTCCGCATCAACAAGCAGCCCAGCGCCAACACCGTCGAGGTGGTGGACGCGGTGCAGCGCGCCATCCCCCACCTGCGCGGGCTGCCGCCCAGCGTGAAGCTGGCGGTCTCCTTCGACCAGTCGCGCTACATCCGGGCCGCCATCGCCTCCCTGCAGCACGAGGCCGTCATCGGCGGCGGCCTGGCGGTGCTGGTGATCCTGCTCTTCCTGGTGAGCCTCTCGGCGACCGGCATCATCGCCGTCGCCATCCCGCTCTCCATCATCTCCACCTTCATCCTGCTCTACTTCACCGGGCAGAGCCTGAACGTCTTCACCCTGGGCGGCCTGGCCCTGGGCGTGGGGCGGCTGGTGGACGACTCCATCGTCGAGCTGGAGAACATCCACCGGCACCTGGCCCAGGGCGGCGAGCGCCAGAGCGCGGTCCTGGCGGCGGCCCAGGAGGTGGCGATGCCCATCTTCGTGTCCACCGTCACCACCATCGTGGTCTTCCTCCCGGTGGTGTTCCTCACCGGCCAGGCCCGGTCGCTGTTCACGCCCCTGGCGCTCACCATCTCCTTCGCGCTGGCGATGAGCTTCCTGGTGTCCCGCACCGTCACCCCGCTGCTCTGCATCCGCGCCCTGAAGGTGGAGGGGCACGCCGCCGGGGCCACCGGGCTCCCCGGGTGGGTGGCCCGGCGGCTGGAGCGGATGGACGCCCTCTACGCCCGGGTGCTGCGCTGGGTGCTGGCGCGCCGGGGGAAGGTGATCCTCGCCGTCCTGCTCTTCGCGGTGGCGGGCTTCGCCACCCGGCGCCTCGTCGGCAGCGAGTTCTTCCCCGACACCGACGAGGCCCAGTTCACCATCACCTACCGCGCCCCCATAGGCACCCGGGTGGAGCGGACCGAGGAGGTGGGGAAGCGCATGGAGGCCCTGGTGGAGCGGACCCTGGCCGGGGAGAGGTCCTCCTCGGGCGGGCGCGTCTGGACCACCATGCTCAACAGCGTCGGGCTGCCCATCGGCAGCCGGACCGCCCTCTTCACCGCCAACACCGGGCCGCACTCCGGCCAGCTGCGCGTGAACCTGGTGCCCCGCACCCAGCGCCGGATCTCCGACGTGGACGCGGCGGCCCGGGTCCGCACCGCCATGCGGGACGCCTTCCCGGGCATCCAGTACTACTTCTTCATCGGCGGCATCGTGAAGAGCATCACCAACATCGGCTCCAGCGCCCCCATCGACGTCGAGGTCCTGGGGTACGACCTGGGCGACGCCTCCGCCTACGCCAAGCGGCTCTTCGGCCGGATGCGCCAGCTCGCCGCCGACGACGGCAAGCCGCTGCTCACCGACGTGCAGGTCTCCCGGGAGGAGAACTACCCGGAGCTGGACGTGGTGGTGGACCGGGAGAAGGCCGGCCAGGCCGGCGTCAGCGAGCAGCAGGTGGCGCAGAGCGTGCTCACCAGCCTGGTGGGGAACACCCAGTTCGCCCCGGTGCCCTTCATCGACGCCAAGACCGGGAACCAGTACTACGTCAACGTCCGGCTCGACGACCGCTACCGGTCGCAGGTGGAGGACCTGGGCGAGGTCCTGGTGCGGGCCCCCACCGGCCAGCTGGTGCCGCTCGCCAACCTCGCCCGGGTGGAGCGCGCCTCCGGGCCGGTGCAGATCAACCGGAAGTACCTGCAGCGGATCATCGACGTCACCGCCAACGTGGCCCCGGGCAAGGACCTGGGAGCGGCCAGCGAGGCGGTGGCCCGCGTGCTCCAGGAGGTGCCGCCGCCCGACGGCTTCACCGCCCAGCTCGGCGGCCAGACGGCGGCGCAGCGCGAGGCCTTCTCCGGCCTGATCTTCGCGGCCCTGCTGGCGGTGGCCCTGGTCTACATGATCCTGGCCTCGCAGTTCCGCTCGCTGCTCGACCCGCTGGTGATCATGATGTCGGTGCCGCTGGGGGTCTCCGGCGTCTTCCTGGCGCTGTGGCTCACCGGCACCACCCTGAGCGTGAACAGCTTCATGGGCATCATCATGATGGTGGGCATCGTGGTGTCGAACGGGGTGCTGCTGGTGGACTTCGCCCGCGTGCTCCAGCAGCGCGGCGTGCCGCTGCTGGAGGCCACCGTGGAGGCGGGCCGGACCCGGCTGCGCCCCATCCTCATGACCACCATCGCCACCATCGCCGGCCTCTTCCCCATGGCCCTGGGCCTCGGCGAGGGCAGCGAGACCAACCTGCCGCTGGCCCGCGCGGTCATCGGCGGCCTGACGGTCTCCACCTTCCTCACCCTGTTCCTGATCCCGGCGCTCTACACCCTGCTCGACCGCTTCTCGAGGCGGGAGAAGGAGCCGGACCCCGAGGTGGAGGCCGCGACCTGAGATGGCCCCCCTGCCCCTGCTCCTGCTCTGCGCCCTGGCCGGCGAGCCGGCGCTGCCTCCCGCCGCCGCGGCGCCGGAGCCGGCCGCCCCGGCACCGGCCCCCGCGCCGGCCGGGCCCGAGCGCGTCTCCTTCGGGGAGGCGGTGCGCCGCGCCATGGCCCGGGCCCCGGCCGCGCGCATCGCCGCCGAGGAGATCGTCCGGGTGGACGGGCTGCTGGTGCAGGCCCGGGCCGGGGCGCTGCCGGGCCTCGGCGTCGCGGCGATCTACACGCAGGTGGACACCGCCCGGACGCTCTCCCAGGGCGCGGGCCAGCCGGCGCGGGTGGTGACGCCCGAGTACCTGAAGCAGGGCCTGCTGACCGTCACCGCACCGCTGGTGAACCCCTCCCGCTGGGCCGGCTGGGTGGTTGCCTCGAAGCAGCTCGACCTGGCCCGCATCTCCCGGGAGGACGTCCGGCGCCAGGTGGCGCTGGCCGCCGGCCGCGCCTACCTGGGGGTGCTCGCGAGCCGCAGGACCATCGAGGTGAGCCGCTCGGCGGTGGAGCTGGCGCGGGCCCGGGTGGACTTCGCCCAGGCCCGGCTCCAGGCCGGCGTGGGCAACGCCCTCGACGCCGCCCGCGTCGGGCAGGTGCTGGCGGCGAGCGAGGCCCAGCTGGAGTCGGCGCAGACCGGCCTGGCGCGGGCCCGCGAGGCGCTGGGCATCGTCACCGGGGGCGACGGCCCGCTCGACGCCGCCGGCGAGCCGGACCTCCACGCGGCGGCCCCCGACGGCGCGCCGGAGGAGGGGCGGGCGGACGTGGCCCTGGCCCGGTCCCGGCTGGAGGCGGCGACCGCCGCGGCGCGGTACAGCTGGGCCGACTGGCTGCCCACGCTGCTGCTCACGGCGCAGGCGACCAACACCACCGTGGCGGTGGCCCCCACGCCCCACGCCGGCTGGCAGGTGCAGTTCGTCCTCTCGCTGCCCATCCTCGAGGGGGGCCTGCGGGTGGGGCAGCTGCGCGAGCGCCGGGCCCTGCAGCGCGAGGCCGGGACCACCCTCGACGCCACGCTGCGCCAGGCCCGCTCCGAGGTGCGGGTGGCGGTCGCGGCGGTCCAGCACCAGGAGGCCTCGCTGGCCGCGGCGCGCCGCGCCGCCGGGCAGGCGCGCACGGTGCTGACGCTGACCGGGCGCGCCTTCGAGGCGGGGGCCACCACCAGCCTCGACCTGGCCACCGCGCAGCAGCAGTCGCGCGACGCCGACCTCTCCATGGTGGTGGGCGAGGACGCGGTCCGGCAGGCGCGGCTCGACCTGCTGGCGGCGCTCGGCCTCTTCCCCTGAGCCCCCGCCGTGGCGCTCCCACCGGATCCCCCGGACGTGCCGGCGCGCCGCGGCGCCGCGGCGCGGGGCGCGCCGGGGGCGGCCGCGCTCCTCGCCCTCTGGCCGGCGCTCCTCGGCGCGGTCCTGTTCCGCTTCGCCTGCTACGGGGCGATGACGGCGCTCGCCATCTGGAACGAGCGGCGCCCGGCGCCGACGCTCCCCGACCTGGCGCTCGCCCACCTGCCCTACGTGGAGTGGGTGGCGCGCGCCAACTACTGGCTCTGGCTCCTCTGCTACCTGCCGCTGGCGCTCCTGCTCCTCTGGGGCGACCCGCGCCGCTGGGTCCGCTACATGGTGACCGGCGGGCTGGTCTCGCTGGCCCGGGGCGCGACCATGGTCCTCACCGGCCTGGGCGCGCCCGACCCGGCCCGGGCCGGCCCCGGGCTCGGCGGCCGGAGCTTCGGCGAGGCCTGGCTGGCGCTGGTGTCCCCGGTGCAGGTCTTCGGCCACGGGACCCTCTCGGCCTACCTCACCAAGGACCTCTTCTTCTCCGGCCACACCGCCACCACCTTCCTGCTCCTGCTCTACCTCTGGGACCGGCCGCGGCTCTGGGCGGTGGCGCTGGCCGCC
>JAJZTO010000252.1 GCA_021848865.1 Myxococcales bacterium | reverse complement strand
TGTAGGCGTTCACCACGATGAAGATGTTCTCGAGCTGGTGGGAGAGGTCGTCCTCCAGCCCCTGCACCGTCTCGAAGAGCAGCCGGAGCCCGTCGTAGGAGAGGAAGTCGGCCAGCACCGGGATGACCAGGTCGCCGGCGGCCATCAGGGCGTTCAGGTTGAGGAGCCCGAAGCTGGGCGGCGCGTCCATCACCACGAAGTCGTAGCGGTCGCCCGCCTCCTCCAGCGCCTTGCGCAGGCGGAACTCGCGCCCGGCCAGCGGCATGAGCGCGAGGTCGATGGTGCTCATCGCCAGGTTGGACGGCACCAGCGAGAGGCCCGGCATGCCGGTGGGCACGGTGACCTCGGCGAGCGGAACCTTGCGGATGAGCACGTCGTGGAGGGTGCGGGTGAAGCCGCCGCCCTCCTGGCCCAGGCACTTGGTGGCGTGCCCCTGGCTGTCGAGGTCCACCATCAGGACCCGGTGGCCGCGCTCCGCCAGCCGGTAGGCGTAGCTGGAGGAGAGGCTGGTCTTGCCGGTGCCGCCCTTGAAGTTCAGGAACAGCTGGACCCGGGCGGCGCGGCGGGCCGGCGCCTTGCGCAGCTTCTCGCGGGCCGCGGCGAGGTCGGCCGGCGTGAAGCCCTCGCGCTTGCCGAGCGCCTCGACCACCTGCTTGGTCGTGGCGCCGAGCACCTCGGTCATGCGCTTCAGGCCGTAGCGGACGTTGTCCACGGTGCCTCCGTCAGCCCAGGAAGAAGCGGGGACCGCGAGGGGTGAGCTGGCCGCGGACGGCGAGCGCGCGCAGCGCGCCCTCCACCGCGACGGGATCGGCGCCGAGCGCCGCGGAGATCTCCGCGGCGGTGCGGCCGCGCAGCGCGGCCCGCACCTCGCCGAGGACGGCCTCGGCCAGGGCCGGCGCCGGCGCCTCGGCGACGGCCACCGCGGTCCGGGCCGGTGCCGGTGCGGGCTGGGTCGGGGTCCGGGTCGGGGTCGGGGTCGGGGTCGGGACCCTGGACGGCGCCGGCCCGGCCTCCGCCACCCGCGCCACCGCGCCGCGCAGGTCGCTGCGGTCCATGGCGTGGAGCCGCTCGGCGATGCGGCGCGAGGTGCGGCGCATCTCGGCCGGCCCGGCGGCGGCGTCCACCCGCTCGCCCGACCAGCGCTCCACCGCCCGGGCCGCGGCCCGGCGCACCGCCGGCTCGCGGTGGTCGAGCGCCCGCGCCAGCGCCCCCTGGGCGCGCGCCGTGGGCCGGCCGGAGAGCGCCACCGCCGCGGCGCGGGCCACGCCCGGGTCGCGGTCGTGCAGCGCCGAGGAGAGGCTCTCCTCGGCGCCGTCGCCGGGGAGGAAGCCGAGCAGCACCGCGGCACGGCGGCGCACCGCGGGGCTCTCGTCGCCCATGGCGGTCGCCAGCGCCGGCAGGGCCTCGCGGCCGTGCAGCGCCACCACCGCCTCGAGCGCCGCGGCCCGGACCACCGGCCGCTCGTCGCCCAGCTCGCGGACCACCAGGTCGCCGACGGCGCGCTCGCCCAGCGCGCCCAGCGCGGAGACGATGGCGGCCTTCACCTCGCCGTCGGCCTCGCGCCCCAGCTGCGCCGCCAGCACCGGCGCCGCCGCCCCGGACCCGAGCGCCCGCAGGCAGGCGGCGGCGCGCCGCCGGGAGCCGGCGTCCGGGCTCGACAGCTCCTCCAGCGAGGAGAGGTAGAGGGCCCGCTCGCTGCGGGTGGCGAAGCGCGGCGCCAGCGAGGCGGCCTCGCCCTCGGCCAGGCGGGCCCGGCCGCTCTCGGCGAAGCGCTCGGCCAGGCGCGGCAGGCTCTCCGGGGCCCGGCCGGCGGCCTGGGCCAGCGTCGGCGAGGCGCCGTCCTCCACCGCCAGGCCCGCGGCCTGGGCCGCCGCCTTCCAGCGGGAGAGCCGGTCGATCTCGCCGCGCAGCTCGGCGATGAAGCCGGCCAGGTCGGCCTGCTCTGCGGCCGGCCCCCCGGCGGCGGCCGACGCCCCGGCCAGGCGCGCCTGCTCCACCATCCCGGAGAGGAAGCGGCTGCGCTCCTCCTCCAGCAGCTTCACGCGCTCGGAGAGCTCCGCCACCTCGCCGCGGGCCGCGTCGCCGTCGGCGCGGGCCGCCGCCAGCCGCGACTCCAGCGCCGACTCGCGGCGCCGGGCCTCGCCCGCCTCCTCGCGGGCGCGCGCCGCCGTGGCGCGCGAGGCGCGCAGCTCGCTCTCCAGCTGATCCACGCGGCACTCGAAGAAGACGATCTTCTCCAGCGCTCCGCGCAGGATCTCCTCGGGACTGCCGCTCACCCGACCTCCGCCCTGACCACCCACCCACCGCGGCGCGACCCCCGCGCCCACCCAGGATCACCCTGTGATCCCAGGATCTTGCATCGATATCGCGCAGCATAGGGGAGCGGATCGGGAAATGCAACGTTGGCAAGGGGTTGGCGGCGGGTCAGCCGCCGGTGCGGATGGTCTCGAGCCCGCGGGCCCCGGGGCCGCGCTCGGAGCGCGACAGCTGCAGCGAGAAGAGGAGCCCGAGCAGGCCCAGGGTCGCGAAGAGCCACATCCCGGGCCGGTAGCCGGCCGGGTTCGCGGCGCTGGCGCCGAAGCGGTCGTTGGCGAGCCCGACGCCGGCCGACATCGCCGACCAGCCGAGCTGCTGGAGGAAGGTCATGAGCGCGTAGGCGGTGCCGAGGCGCCGCTCGTCCACGAGGTAGGTGACCGAGGGCCAGAGCACCGCCGGCACCAGCGAGAAGGCGGCCCCGAGCATCGCCATGGGGAGGAGCAGCGGCACGCGGGTGTAGGCCATGAGCAGGAAGGCCGGGGCCAGCGCCAGCGAGCCGAGGGCCATCAGCGTGGCGCGCCGTCCGACCCGGTCGGCGAGCAGGCCGAAGAGGGGCGAGGCCACCAGGGCCGCCGCCGGGAGCAGGCCGTTCAGGAAGCCGGCCTCCCGGGGCGTGACCCCGTGGGCCTGCTCGAAGAAGAGGTTGGCGAAGCGCTGGAAGGGGAAGATGGCGGCGTAGAAGGTGACGCAGAGCCCGACGATCCACCAGTAGCCGCGGCCGAAGCGCACCAGGTCGCCGGGCACCAGCTTGTCGGCGCCGGCGGCGCGGCCCAGGGAGAAGCGCCGCTCGGCGCGCCGCTCCAGCGCGGCGTAGAGCAGGCCGGCGACGACGGCGCTCGCGCCGATCCCGGCGGCGAGCAGCAGCGGCCCGCGCCACCCGGTGAAGAGCCCCGCGGCCCAGCCCGAGGCGTTGTTGGCCGCCACCGAGCCGAGCCGGGCCACCGAGAGGTTCAGCGCCATGGCGAAGGACAGCTCCTTGCCGCGGAACCAGCGCCCCAGCGCCGTGGTGGCGGCGACGATGAGCGGCTCGGAGCCGATCCCCAGCAGGAAGCGGCCCGCCGCCATCCCGCCGAAGCCCCACCAGCGCGGGGCCAGCGCGATGGCCAGCCCGCCCAGCGCGGTGAGGAGGCCGAAGAGCACCAGGGCGCGGCGGACCCCGGCCCGGTCCACGATCACCCCGCCGGCGAGCAGCACCAGCAGCGCCGCGACGTTGTAGGAGGAGTCGAGCAGGCCGATCTGGACCTGGCTGAAGCCGAGCTGGCGCTCCAGCAGCGGGCCCACCGGGTTCAGCGCGTCGAAGACGTAGTAGGTCCCGAACATCGCCAGGCTGAGCGGCAGGAGGACCAGCCAGCGGGTGGCCCGGTCCGGCGCGGGGCGCGGGTCGGCGGCGGGGTCGATCGCGGCGGGGTCGATCGCGGCGGGTCCGGTCACGGCGGGGTCCCGTCCCGGTCAGACCCGGTCCAGGTCCTCCTTGCCGATCACCGGCACCCAGTTCCAGATCTCCCACTGGGCCAGCCCCCGCTTCACGTAGGGGTCGCCGTCGCGCAGCGCCGCCAGGGCGGCGTCGGCCCCCTCGTCGGGCAGGCGGAAGACGGCCGCCCCGCCGCAGCGCGGGTCGAGCGCGCCGGAGACCACCAGGATCCCGGCCTGCTTCAGCATCCGCAGGTAGGCGCGGTGCTCCTCGAGGGCCTGCTGCACCTCCTCCAGCGGCTTGCGGTAGCGGATGATGGCGATCCCGTACATGGCCTGCTCCTCCCGGTCGTTGGTCCTACGGCTGCTGCCGCTTGAGGCGGGCGGCCCGCACCCGCACCACCCGGCGCGGCGTCGCCTCTCCCACCGTGAACAGCCAGCCGCGCCAGACGAAGCGGTCGCCGGCGGCGGGGATGGCGCCGGCCAGGGCGTTGAGGAAGCCGCCCACCGTCTCGTAGCCCCGGTCCTCGGGCAGGCCGGCGCCGGAGGCGCGGTTGAACTCCGCCACCGAGGCGTCGCCGCGCAGCCCGAAGCTGCCGTCGGCGTGGGCCTCGACGGGCCGGGCCTCGTCGGTCTCGAACTCGTCGCCGATCTCGCCGACGATCTCCTCCAGCAGGTCCTCGAGGGTGCACAGCCCCATCACCCCGCCGAACTCGTCCACCACCACCGCCATGTGCAGGTGGCGCCGCTGCATCTCGCGCAGCAGCTCGTCGATGGGCCGCGACCAGGGGACGAAGCAGGCCGGCCGCACCAGGTCGGCGAGGACGATGAGGCCGGGGTGCTGGAGCAGCGGCACCAGGTCGCGCACGTGGAGGATGCCCACCACGTTCTCCAGGGTGTCGCGGTAGACCGGCAGCCGGGAGTGGCCCTGCTCGGCGAGCAGGGTGAGGAGCGCCGGCACCGGCGTCGCCAGGTCCACGGCGACGACCTCGGTGCGCGGCACCATCACGTCGCG
>JAJZTO010000251.1 GCA_021848865.1 Myxococcales bacterium | reverse complement strand
CGGCACGGTGCGGCCGTCGGGGAGCAGCATGGCGCCTTGATAGACCCGGCCCGCGCGGGGGGCAAGGACGCGGACGGCGCACCGGCCCCGGCGCGGCTCACCGGGCGATGCGCCCGCCCCCCAGCACCTCGTCGCCGTCGTAGAACACCGCCGCCTGGCCCGGCGCCACGCCCCGGACAGGCCGCGCCAGCCGCACCTCGGCGCCCTCCGCCGTCGCCCGGACCGTGCCGAGCTCCCCCTCGTGCCGGTGGCGCACCTTCACCCGCAGCTCCACCGGCCCCGGCGGCGGGGACCCGGCCACCCAGGAGGCGCCGCGGACCGCGAACTCCCGGCGGGAGGCCTCGGCCGCGCCGCCCACCACCACCCTCCCCGCCTCCGGCTCCAGCCGCACCACGTACCGCGGCGCGGGGCCGGCCGCGCCCAGGCCGCGACGCTGCCCGACGGTGAAGCGGTGGATGCCGCCGTGGCGGCCCAGCACCTCGCCCCCGGTGCCCACCACCTCCCCCTCCCGCACCCGGCCCGGGGCGCGGAGCTGGACGAAGTCCGCGGCGGTGCCGCGGGTGACGAAGCAGATCTCCTGCGACTCGGCCTTGGCGGCGTTGGGCAGCCGGCTGCGGGCGGCGAGCGCCCGCACCTCGGGCTTGGCCAGCTCCCCCACCGGGAAGAGCAGCTCGGCGAGCGCCTCCTGTCCGAGCCCGTAGAGGAAGTAGCTCTGGTCCTTCTCCGGGTGGCGGGCCGCGAGCAGGGTCCTGCGCCCGGCGCGCTCGCCGACGCGGGCGTAGTGGCCGGTGGCGAGCTTCGCGCCCAGCGCCCGCGCCCGGCGGAGCAGCCAGGAGAACTTCACCCGGGTGTTGCACTCCACGCAGGGGTTGGGGGTGAGGCCGGCGAGGTAGTCCTCGACGAAGGGCTCCACCACCGCCCGGGTGAAGGCCTCCTCGGCGTTGGCCACGTAGAACGGGATGGCGAGCGCCCGGGCCGCGGCGCGCGCGTCCTCCAGGTCGTCGGGGCCGCAGCAGCTCCGGCCCCGCGCCGGATCGGAGGCGTCGTGGACCCGCATCGCCAGGCCCACCACCTGGTGGCCCGCGGCCGCCAGCAGCGCCGCGGCGGCGGACGAGTCCACCCCGCCCGACATGGCGACCAGCACCCTCATCCGGCCGGGATCTCCAGGATCACCCGGGTGCCGGAGAACTGGTGGCCCTGCACCGGCTGGCGGTCCCGGGGCGGGCTCTCGATGATCACCCGGCCGCCGTGGGCCTGGGCGATGCGCTGGGCCACCGGGAGCCCCAGGCCCGAGCCCGGCCGGCGCGCCTCGCCGGCGCGCGCCTCCCGCCGGGCGTGGAAGAAGGGCTCGAAGACCAGCGGCTGGTCCTCGGCGGGGATGCCCGGCCCCTGGTCGGAGACGGCGACGCGCAGCAGCCCCCCGGCGCGCCCGACCTCCACCAGCACCTCGCCGCCGTGGGGCGAGAACTTCACGGCGTTGCCGACGACGTTGGCCAGGGCCTGGCGCAGCTTGCGGGCGTCGGCCTGGATCGTGCCGCCGCCCGACGGGACCACCACCAGGTGGAGGCGGGCCTCCTTGACGGCGGCCCGCTGCTCCTCGACCACCTCGGCCACCAGCGCGTCCGGATCGACGGGCCCGACCAGCGCGGTGGACTGGCCGGAGGCCAGGCTGGCGAAGTCGGAGAGGTTGTCCACCACCCGGGCGAGGCGGGTCACCGCCGCCGTCATCGACTCGGCCACCTTGCGGTGCTGCGGCGAGAGCGGTCCGAGCTTGTCGGAGAGCAGGATGCGCAGGTAGCCGGCCAGCGGCGTGAGCGGCGTGGAGAGCTCGTGGGCCACGTTCTGCATGAAGGCGCTGCGCAGGCGCTGGGCCTCGGCCACCCGCTCCTCCAGCGCGGCCAGCCGGGCCCTTAGCCCCTCGAGTTCCCGTTCCTGGTCCATCGCGGCCCCGCGGAGTATACGCCCGACCGATCAGACGGACCGCGCCGCCCGCCATTCCTGGAGCGCCCCTTCCAGGCCGCGCGGCGTGTTCAGGCTCGGCTCCTCCAGCACCCGGTCGAGCAGGTGCCGGAGCGCGGCGCCCACCTCGGGGCCGGGCGGGAGGCCGAGCAGCGCCATCACCCGGGCGCCGTCGGTGCGCAGCTCCGCGGACGAGAGCGCCGGCCGGGCCGCGAGCACGGCGCGGACGCGGCGGGCGAGCCGGGCGGCCGCGGCCCGCGCCCGCGGATCCCGCGACGCCCGCGCCTCGGCGGCGCGCAGCGCGAGGAAGGGTTCGGCGCGCGCCCGCCCCAGGCGGGAGAGGAGCCGGCGGATCCCGGCGTCGGCGGCCGGCTCCGCCGGATCGCCCCCGTCCCGGAGGCAGCCCGACTCCCGGACCAGCGCCTCCACGTCGCCCCCCACCGCGCTCGGGAAGCGCAGCCGGAGGAGCGCCTCGTGGGCGCGCCGGGCGACGGCGGCCGGCTCCTCGCCGCCGGCCCCGGCGTGCAGCAGCGCCGCCAGCCGGACCGCCAGCGGCCCCGCGGCGGCCGCGGCCACCGCCAGGGCGTGGGCCCGGGCCTCGGGCGGCGGCGCGGCCAGCTCCGGCAGGGCGACCTCCAGCAGCCCGGTCTCCTCCAGGACGGCGAGGCCGCGCGCCGCGTGGGCGGCCGAGAGCAGCTTCGTCAGCTCGTCGCAGACCCGCTCCACCGAGACCCGGGCCACCACCGGGAGGGCGCCGCGGATGGCGGCGCGGGTCGCCGCCTCGATGGCGAAGCCCAGCTGCGCCGAGAGGCGCGCCGCCCGCAGCGGCCGCAGCCCGTCCTCGGCGAAGCGCGCCGCCGGATCGCCCACCGCGCGGAGGCGGCGCCGGCGCAGGTCCGCCTCGCCGCCGAAGGGGTCGCGGAAGGCCGGGCCCACCGGGTCCCAGGCCAGGGCGTTGACGGTGAAGTCGCGCCGTGCCAGGTCGCCGTCCACGTCGGCGAGGAAGGTGACCGAGGAGGGCCGCCGGCCGTCGTGGTACCGGCCCTCGCCGCGGAAGGTGGTGACCTCGACCTTCTTGATCCAGCCGGGCACCAGCACCGTCACCGTGCCGTGCTCCACGCCGGTGGGGACGGTGCGGGGGAAGAGGCGCATCACCTGCTGCGGCGTGGCCGGCGTGGCCACGTCCCAGTCGGCGCGCGCCTCGGCGTGGCCGAGGAGCAGGTCCCGCACCGCGCCGCCGACGATCCAGGAGCGGTGGCCGGCGCGGTCGAGGCGCCGCAGGACGCGCAGGACCGCGAGCGGCACCGGCGTCCGCGCCAGCGCCGGCGGCAGCGTGCCCGGGCGGCGTGCCGTTCCCCTCTTCGCCAAGCGGCCCCCGCGCTCCGGAAGGAAAGTGACCCCGGCGTGAGTCGAACACGCGACCTGCGGTTTAGGAAACCGCCGCTCTATCCTACTGAGCTACGGGGCCGTGAATCCCGAACGTCATCCCGCCAGCGAACGTCGCCTTCGATACGGGGGCCGCTGGCGGCCCCCGAACCCCGGGCCTCCTGAGCTGCGGGGCCGTGAATCCCGAACGTCATCCCGCCAGCGAACGTCGCCTTCGATACGGGGGCCGCTGGCGGCCCCCGAACCCCGGGCCTCCTGAGCTACGGGGCCGTGAATCGAAACGCCGGCGGTATACCACACCTCCCCGGGACCGGGCCCTCCCGGACGTCACCGCAGCGCCGCCACCCCTGCCGGCCCGCGCCCCGCGAAGAGCACGAGGAACGGGCGCCCCTCCCCCTCCCAGTGGCGCGCGGCGCTCCGCAGCACGTCCAGGAGCGTGTCCAGGTCGCCGCCCGCCGGCCGGGACGCGTCCGCCCCCTCGACGAGCAGCACCAAGGGGCGCTCCTCCCCCAGCCACGACAGGTCGCAGAGCGCGTCCTGGAGCGCGTCCCAGTTCCCGCCGAACCAGTCGGGGAAGCGCAGCGCGCGGGCCAGGGCCCCGAGGAGCCCGTCCTTCCCCGCGGCGCCCGAGAGGTCGATGCGGTGGAGCGCCTGGGCGCCCCGGCCGGCCTCCGCCCCGAGGCGGCCCGCCTCGCCGGCGGAGATCCGGAACACCCCGCTCCTCCCCGTCGCCAGGGCCCGCGCGAGCGTCGTCACGGCACCCCCTCCACGCGGCGGAAGCTGCGGTAGTGGTCGTCGCTGTAGTAGATCTCGCCGTTCGCGCCGGCGACGATGCGCCGCGGCCCGCGGTCGCGCAGCCCGGGCGTCGGCACCGTGTACTCCCGGTAATATCCCCGCCCCTGTCGCGGCAGCCGGCCTTCCCGGTTCTGGAAGGAGACGCCGTCGCGCCGGTACGGGAAGGGTCCGCCGCGCCGCACCCGCTCCACCGTGCGCCTCGCCTCGGCGGGCAGGCTCGCCAGCTCGACCGCGGCGATCGCCGGCCGGGCGCGGTGGCGGCGGGCCTCGGCCGGGGCCGGGGCCGCGAGCAGCCCGAGGGCCGCGGCGAGGAGCAGGAGGACGGAGGCTGGCGCGCGCACGTTCGGTGGGGGCCCGCGCCCGGCCTACGGCCGCTCCGGCCCGGACCGCCCCCGGGCGATCCGTCCCACCGCGTCGCCGAGCTGGCGCTCGTACCGGCCGGCCAGCAGCGGCGAGGAGACGAGGAAGTCGGCGGTGGCGCGGTTGCAGGCGGTGGGGATGTTCCAGAGCACGGCGATCCGCAGCAGCGCCTTCACGTCGGGGTCGTGCGGCTGGGGCTCGAGCGGGTCCCAGAAGAAGATGAGGAGGTCGAGCTTAGATCGGAA
>JAJZTO010000250.1 GCA_021848865.1 Myxococcales bacterium | reverse complement strand
CTTGCGGCGCACCTGGGTGAGGCCGGGGTTCTGGTCGATGAAGCCGGTGTCGCAGTCCCCCGCCAGGAAGGTGGGGTGGGTGACGACGTTCTCCAGGAAGCCGATGTTGGTGCGCACCCCGCGGATGCGGAACTCCTGCAGGCAGCGGTGCATGATGCGCGCCGACTCGACGAAGGAGAGGCCCCAGGTGCTCACCTTCACCAGCAGCGAGTCGTAGTGCGGGGTGATCACCGCGCCGCCGTAGGCGCTGCCGGCGTCGAGCCGCACCCCGGCGCCGCCCGGGCTGCGGTAGGCCTTCAGCGTCCCGGTGTCGGGCGCGAAGCCGTTCTCCGGGTCCTCGGTGGTGATGCGGCACTGGATGGCGTGGCCGCGGGCCTGGATGGCCGACTGGTCGCCGATGCCGAGCTCGGCCAGGGTCGCCCCCTCGGCGATGCGGAGCTGGGCCTGCACCAGGTTCCGCCCGGTGATCATCTCGGTCACCGTGTGCTCCACCTGGATGCGCGGGTTCATCTCGATGAAGTAGAAGGCCCCGGCCCGGTCCAGCAGGAACTCGACGGTGCCGGCGCTGCGGTAGCGGACCTGGCCGGCGATCTTCAGGGCGGCGGCGCAGATGGCCTCTCGCAGCGCCGGGGAGAGGCACAGGGCCGGCGCGAACTCGACCACCTTCTGGTGGCGGCGCTGGATGGAGCAGTCGCGCTCGAAGAAGTGGACCAGGTTGCCGTGGTCGTCCCCCAGCACCTGGACCTCGATGTGCTTGGGGTTCTCGATGTAGCGCTCCAGGAAGACGGTGGCGTCGCCGAAGGCCGCCGCGGCCTCGCGCCGCGCCGCCTCCAGGCCGGCGAGCAGCCCCTCCCGGTCGCGCGCCACCCGCATGCCGCGCCCGCCGCCGCCGGCCGCCGCCTTGATGATGATGGGGTAGTGGTGCTGGACGGCGAAGCGCAGCGCCTCCTCGTCCCGCTCGACGGCGCTCTCGGTGCCCGGCACCACCGGCACCCCGGCGGCCACCGCCGCCCGGCGCCCGGCCACCTTGTCCCCGAGCCGGCGCTGCATCTCGGCGGTGGGGCCGACGAAGATCAGCCCGGCCGCCTCCACCTTCTCGGCGAACTCGGCGTTCTCGGAGAGGAAGCCGTAGCCGGGGTGGATGGCGTCCACCTCGGCGCGCTTCGCCAGCTCGATGATCTCGTCGATGCCCAGGTAGGCGTCGATGGGCTTCTTGCCCACCCCCACCCGGTAGGCCTCGTCGGCCTTGTAGCGGTGCAGGGAGAGCTTGTCCTCGTCGCTGTAGATGGCGACGGTGGAGATGCCCAGCTCGGTGGCGGCGCGGAAGATGCGGATGGCGATCTCGCCGCGGTTCGCGGCCATCAGCTTGCGGATCTTCTTGGGGGCCATAGGGGTGTGACAGGACAGCACACCGAGCGATGACTTGTCGAGTCATGGACTCCCGGTGAATGCAGGCGGGACCGGGGCCCGGGCCGCCCGGCGCCGGGCGGGGCGGCGGCGCGCGCGGCGGGCCGCTAGATGGTGGCGACCCGGAAGTCCTCCGCCCGCACCTCGTCGCCGGCGGACTCCAGGTGGCGCAGCGGCACCCGCCCGTAGAAGGAGGCCCACATCGTGTAGGTGCTGGGCGGCCCGACCAGGTAATCGCAGCGGGCGAAGGCGTAGAGGTCCTCGATCAGGTGGCCGGGGCCGAAGGTCACCGGGAGCCCCTCGAAGAGCGCCGGGTCGAGCCGCTCGTTGGAGCAGACCAGGAAGGCCGGCCGGCGGCCGGGGAAGGCGCCGAGCAGCCGGCGCACCAGCGCCGCGTAGGCCCCCACCTCCCAGAAGTACCGGCCGCCGAGGTGGCCGGCGTAGTCGCCCCGCCGGACGTGCACGCCGACCAGCGGATCGGCGCGGGCCCGCAGGGGCCCGACCACCTCCTCGACGCGCCGGAGGTGCTCCGGGAGCGGCGTGAAGTAGCTCCGGATGGCCTCGCCGTGGGCCTCCACCGCCCCGCTGCGGAAGGACCAGCCCTCGAAGAGCAGCAGCCCGCTCTCCCGCGCCAGCGCCGCGAACTCCGGCGTGTCGAGCCGGTAGACGACCTGCGGGTCGCGCCAGACCACGGCGCGCACCTTGCGGCCCAGCAGGGGCACGCGCCGCAGGGCGGGGACCGAGAGGCGCACCAGCCGGTACAGGGCGCGGCGCGCCCGGGGGCCGTGGGGCAGCCGGGAGGGCCGGGCCGGGAAGCGGCACAGCAGGTCGTCCCGGGTGGCCGGGAACCAGCGGGCGTACTCGAGGAGGCCGGGGTTGGCCGCCCGGTGGCCGTGCTCGAGGGCGGCGGCGACGAGGTGCGCCCCGTGGACGAGGCAGTTGGCCAGCTGGCCGGCCTTGTGGGCGTTCACGAACACGGGGGCGCAGTCTCCCACGGATCGGCCCGGGCGCCAGCCCGGAACCGGCGGGCCGGCCCGGGGGGCGGCGGTCGCGGCGGCGATCGGTTAAGCTCTCGCCCTCGTGACGCGCGCGGAGAGCGGAGATCGGCCGGCGGACCGGTGGGCGCTGCTCGACGGCCAGCTGGGCCTCCTGTGGCGGACGATCCTCCTCGCCGCGCTGACCCTGCTCGCCTTCCGGCTGGCGCTGCTGCTCCACCTCGGGACGGTGGTCGGCGGCGCGCCCGGGGTGGACCTCTGGCGCGCCTTCGCCATGGGCAGCCGCTTCGACCTCAAGGTGGCCGCCATCCTCTTCGGGCCGCTGCTCTTCCTGCTGGGGATGGCGCGGGTCGCCGCCGGCCCCCGCGCCCCGGCCTGGGTCGCCGCGGCGCCCTTCGCCGCCGCGCTCGCCGGCCTCGCCGTCTGCGACGCGCTGGCCTTCGTGAACCACTTCTACTACGGGTTCTTCCGCTCCCCCATCAACCCGCTGATCTTCGGCTTCTCCGAGGACGGCACCAGCACCGTGCTCTCCACCGTCTGGCGGGACTACCCGGTGCTCCGGGTGGCGGCGGGGCTCGCCGCGCTGCTCTGGGTGCAGGGGCGGCTGCTCGCCGCCGGCCGCCGGCGGCGGCCGCTGGGGGCGGCGCTGCGCGGCGCGGTGGTGCTGGCGACCCTCGCCGCGGTGCCCTTCCTGGCCCGCGGCCGCACCGGCACCTTCCCGCTGCGCGACTTCGACCTGGTGGTCTCGTCCCACCGCTTCGTGAACGACCTGGTGCCCAGCGGTCCCGAGGCGCTCTTCGTCGCCTGGCAGCAGCGCAACGAGGGGGCCATCTCCGGCGACGTCTCGGCCGGGCTGCGCCGGCTCGGCTTCGGCTCGCCCCTCGAGGCGGCGGCGGCGCTGGGGATCCGGGCCTCGAGCGAGCCCGAACTGCTGCGGGCCCTCTACCCGGAGGTGCCTCCGGCGCCGGTGCGCCCGGCCCGCCCGCCGCACGTGGTCGTCGCGGTGATGGAGAGCTGGAGCGCCGACCTGCTGTCGCGCCACGCGCCGGGGAACGACCTGCTCGGCCGCCTCGCCCCGCACCTGGCCCACGGCCTGCTGTTCCGCCACTTCATGCAGATCGACGGCGGCACCGACGGCACGCTGGAGGCGCTGCTGCTCTCGACGCCCATCCGCCCCCTCACCTACGGCCAGTACGGCTTCCGCACCTACGACACCTCGGTCGCCCTCCCCTTCGCCAAGGCCGGCTACCGCACCGTCTTCGTCACCAGCGGCACCGGCGGCTGGCGTCACTTCGACCGCGTGCTGCCGCGCCAGGGCTTCGAGGAGTTCCACGACGAGCACGACGTCGAGGCGGCCTTCCCGGGGAGCCCGCGCCACACCTGGGGCGTCCACGACGGCCCGATGTTCGAGTACGCGGAGCGGCTCCTGCGCGACGCCGACCGGAAGGGGCAGCCGGTCTTCCTGGTGATCCTCACCACCAGCAACCACCCGCCGCACCAGGTGCCCGCCAGCTACGCGGCGCGGCCGCTGGACCTCTCCGCCGCGGGGCCGGTGGCGGTGGATCCGCCGCTGGCGCTGGCGATGCTCCGGACCACCCAGTACGCCTGCGACGCCCTGGGCGGCTTCCTCGACCGGCTGGAGGCGGACGGCCTCGCCGACCGCACGCTGCTGGCCGCCTTCGGGGACCACAACATCCGGCGGCTCTACGAGTACCCGGAGTCCCGCGAGGCGGACCGGCGCTACGGCATCCCGCTGCTGCTCCACCTGCCGCCGGCGCTGCTCGCGGGCCGGACCGTGGACACCGGCCGCTACGCCAGCCCGCGCGACCTCTTCCCGACGCTGGCGCCCTTCGCCATCCCGGGCCAGCGCCTCTTCGCCTCGGGCCACGACCTGCTCTCGCCCGCGGAGCGCCCGCGCGCGCTCGCCGAGTTCGAGCAGGTGCTCTCGGCGCAGGGGGCGGTGCTGGGGCTCGAGCACCCGATCTTCCTGGGGCGCGCCCCGGACGGCTCGCTCTCGCCCTGCGAGGCCGGGCCCTGCCGCGCGCCGCTGGAGCGGCTGCTGGGCGGCCCGGTGGAGGGGAGCTGCGGTCTGGCGGCGGAGCAGCGGCGCAGCGGGTGAGCTGGGCAGAGTGACCGCAGGGGAAGTTGGGGAGGGGGGGGGGGGGGCAGGACAGACCAGGGCAGGGGGGTGCCGAGGGTGTGAGCGTCAAGTCTGCCCTCACGCACCCTCACCCTCCCGCTCCCCTCGCCACGCCCGCCGCCCGCCCGGCCCTGCGCAGCGTCGTCCGACGGGAGAACCTGGTGCTGCTGCCCGCCGGAGATGACTTTGACGCCTCCAAGTGGCTT
>JAJZTO010000249.1 GCA_021848865.1 Myxococcales bacterium | reverse complement strand
CGAGCTCGGGCGATGCGAGCTCCGCGGTCACCTCCGGCGCGGGCGCGGCCTCCACGGTCGGGGGCGGGGCAGGGGGCGGGGGCGCAGCGAAGAGCTCTTCCGGCTCCAGCTGCCCACCCGCGGCGAGGTAGTCGGCCTCGGCAGCGCTGACCCGCCCCGCCTCACCGGCCGGACCGTGCCACGCCGCCCCCGGCCGCGCGAAGAAGCCGCCTGCGGCCTCGACCGGAGCTTCGGCCACCGGCTCCGGCGGCGGCTCGGCCGGCACCAGCTCGGGCCCGATCACCACCGGCACCATCTTCGCCGGCTCGGCGGGCGGCGGCTCGCCCCGGGGCGGTCCGTCCCCTTTGCGCGTCTTGATGATCCGCTCGAAGGCGGCGCCGATGGTGGAGCAGAAGACCAGCAGGTCGCCGAGCCGCCGCGCCGAGACCGGGGCGCCTCCGTTGTCGCCGTAGAGCAAGCAGACCGGCCGCCGGCGCAGCAGGATCGGCGTCACCAGCACGGTGCGTGGCGAGCCACGCCCCAGGGCGTCGAGCACCGCCTGGTTCCCGGGGGCGGTCCGGTCGAGCCGGCCGAGGTAGGGCGCCATGGTCTCGATGGCGGTGCGGAAGA
The DNA here is from genome assembly GCA_021848865.1 of Myxococcales bacterium. Classification (GTDB taxonomy): domain Bacteria; phylum Myxococcota; class Myxococcia; order Myxococcales; family Anaeromyxobacteraceae; genus JACRMN01. The sequence continues at coordinate 4,144 of JAJZTO010000249.1, read as the reverse complement.
CCCCGGGGTCTTCGGCGTAGATGGCGACGGTGCGGGCCAGGTCCCGGGCGTCGCCCTCGGGGCCGAGCGCGTCATGGCCTGCCACCGCGTCGCGGGTCACCGCGAAGAGCGCGGTGAATTGGAAGAAGTCGCGGGCATAGCGCAGCGCCGTGACCACCACCTCGTCCCGGGTCTGGGCCCCGCCCAGGACGGCCCGCGCCTGCTCCAGCGTCCAGCGCGGGGGCGCGGAGCGGTCGAGCAGGTCGGGCGGCTCGGGGCGGGCGGCCGGGCCGGGGCCGGTCGCGCCGGCGCCGGTCTCCGGGACGGCGGTGGCGGGCGGCGGCTCCGACCACTCCACCTCGTAGGCCTCGAGCGCCTCGGACAGCGCCGCGGACAGCGGCTCGAGCGGCTCACCCTGGTCGCGCGTGAAGCCGACCAGTCCCGGCGGCGGCCGCGTCGGACCACGCGCATCCTGCGACGGCGTCGCGGCGGTGATCGCCGGCATGGCCGGGCCGAGGTAGATCCCTGGCGCGGGCTCGGCCGGCGATGCTTCACCATCCGTCACGGTGGCGTCCGCCTCGGCCGGCTGGGACGGCTCGGGTACCGCGGCGGCCACGCCGGGGCTGGTGCCGCGGGCGGCCGACAGCCCGGCCAGCCGGGCCAGCCGCGGTGAGAGGGGCCCGCCGTAGAGCCGCTGGATGAGGGATCGGACGCGCCACTCCGGCCCGACGTGCGGCGCCAGGTGGAGGGAGAGCATGAAGCTCACCTCGTCGAGCAGCCCGAGGTCGACCGGGCAGGTGGCCACCAGCGAGAGCTCGCGGCCGTCGAGGGCGAAGGGGGCGAGGCCATGCCGCTCCGCCACCTTGGACGGAAAGACACGGCGGGCGCGGGCGTCGGCCTGCTCGTAGGCGGAGAGCGGCGCCGGCGGCAGGTCGGCGGCGCGGGCCATGGCGGCCACCAGGGGCGCCTCGGCGACGAGCCCCAGCTCCAGCAGCGCGGTGTCGAGGGTACCGCCCGCCTCGCCCTGCCGGGTCAACGCCTGCCGCAGCCCCTCGGGCGAAACGATCCCCTCGTCGAGGAGGAGCTGTGGAAGCTCGCGCGGCAATGGTGTGGACCCTCCGTCCCGGGTTCTAGGCCCCGCTGCGCGAGCCGGTCAAGGCGCCTCGACCACGGCCGTACCGGCCGCAAAGTCGTTCAGGCCCCGTCCGCTCCTCGTGAACAGCGCGAGCAGCGGACCGATCCCGAACAGCATCACGCCGAGCACCGAGGCGGCGGCGCGCCGGGCGCTCCGGCCCAGCCCGGGCCGCGCACCGTCGGGGCCGACCACGCGCAGCCCGGCCACCCGCTTGCCGAAGGTGGCGCCGAGCAGCCAGTGGCAGAGCAGCTGGTAGACGAAGCCGGCCAGCGCCAGCGCCGTCAGCGCCGGGATGAGGAGCGTCAGGTCGGCGCCGAGCCAGCTGGCGATCCACCAGGCGGCGACCGCGAAGGGCGGGCCGTCGAGCGCCCAGGCGGCGGCCCGCTTCCACGACCGGGCGCGGCGCAGCTCGATGACGGGACGTTGGGCCATTGGGCCCAAGCTACCCCGGCCGGTGGCCCGGGCAAGGATCCGGCCGGGTACGAGGGGTCGGCCGGCGCCGGGCCGCCTCACCCTACCCGTCCAGGTCGCCCACCGCCGCCTGCAGCACGGCCACGCCGGCGATGGCCGCCGTCTCGGCGCGCAAGGTCCGCGGCCCCAGCGAACCGCGGAGCGCACCGGCCGACTCGCACGCCGCCAGCTCGCGCTCCGTCAGTCCACCCTCCGGGCCGACCACCAGCGCCACGCCCGGCGCCCCGTCGAGCCCGAGGGCGGAGAGCGGCGTCCCTCCGGGCCCGTGGAGCAGCACCAGGAGATGACCCTTCGGCACCGCCGCCAGCGTGGCCGGGAGCGTCACCGGCGCCTCGACCACCGGGACGTCGGTCCGCCCGCACTGGCGCGCCGCCTCCTCGGCGATCCGGCGCCAGCGCTCGGCCCGCTCGCGCCCCTTGCCGGCGTCGAGCCTCACCACCGACCGCTCGGCCGACCACGGGCTGAGCCGCGCCGCACCGAGCTCGGTCGCCTTCTGCACCACCAGGTCACCCTTCTCTCCCTTGGCGAGCGCGAAGAGCAGCGAGATGGACGGCCCGCCGGCGAGCGCCTCCCGCCTCGCCCCCAGGACCAGGGCCGCGAAGCCCGGCTCGATGGTGGCCTCCCACGCCCCGCCGCGTCCGTCGAAGAGCTCGACCGCCGCGCCCGGCGCGAGCCGCAGCACGTCGCGCAGGTAGTGGCGCGCCACCTCGGTCAGCTCGGCCCGGGCCTGGCCGATCCGCTCCGGCGGCAGGTGGACGCGGCGGCGGATCACGGGCGCTCCATGGCCAGCAGCGACCACTCCCCGTCGCGGCGGTCGCCGCCCGCCAGCGGCCTCAGGCCGGCGGCGGCGTAGGCGGCGCGCACCTCGTCCTCCTGCGGCGTGAGGATGCCGGAGAGGAGCACCACGCCGCCGGGGGCCAGCTGCGCGGCGATGGCCGGCGCCAGCTCGCAGAGCGTGTTGGCGAGGATGTTGGCGAGGACGAGGTCGAACGGCCCGGGCTGCTCACCGACGTCGCGCCCGTCGAAGTGGACCTGCACGCCGTTCAGCGCGGCGTTCTCCAGCGCCACGCGGATGGCGATGGGATCGTTGTCGTTCCCCACCACCACCGGCGCCCCCAGCTTGCGCGCCGCGATGGCCAGCAGGCCCGAGCCGGTGCCGACGTCGAGGACCCGGGCGCGCGGCGTGGCGTCGAGCCGCCCGGAGAGGGCGGCCAGGCAGAGCGAGGTGGTCGGGTGGGTGCCGGTGCCGAAGGCCATGCCCGGGTCGAGCGTCACCTCCACCATCCCCGGCGGCGTCTCGGCGGCGATCCAGCTCGGCCGCACGAAGACCCGTCCGATCCGGAGCGGCTCGAGCCCCTCCTTCCAGCGCTCGCCCCAGTCCTGGTCGGGCACCTCCTCCAGCGCGACGCCGCGCCGGCCCGCCGCGGCGGCCCCCTCCTCCCGGTCCGTGAACCAGGCCACCACCAGGGCCCGTCCCGCCGCCGGCTGGCGCGCGCCCGGCATGGGCATCCCCTCGCCGTCGCGCACCTCGACGCCGCTCGCCCCCTCCTCCATGAGCGCCGCCGCGACATCCTCGGCCTCGCCCCGCACCACGTCGATGGTCGCTGACCAGCTCGCCACGCGCGCCTCCTCCAGCCGTTGGGGTGCCCCGGGGCGGGCACCGGTGGTGTGCGTACCCCGTCCCGCCCCGCTGATCCAGCCGGGGTGCGCCGATATCGCACGGCGCGAAGGCTGTCCAACCCGGCGTTTGGCGCTAGCATGGCGATCTCATGAGTTGGAACGTGTTGCTGATCGAAGCCGACGCCGCCGTCGCCGAGGAGATCCGCGCCGCCTTTTCTCCGGCCGGCTTCGTGGTCGCCTCCACCGAGGCCGGCGACACCGCGCTGGAGCGGACCCGGGTCTCGCCGCCCGACCTGATCCTGCTCTCGGCGGAGCTGCCCGACATGAGCGGCTTCTCGGTCTGCAACCGGCTCAAGCGGGCGCTGCCGTCGACGCCGCTCGTCCTCTACACCCGCGAGGCGACCGACGGCGCCATCGAAGCGCACCGCGCCTCGAAGGGGCGGGCCGACGCCTACCTGCGCGCCCCGCTCGACATGGCCGACCTGCTGGGCCACGCCGCGCAGCTGCTCCACGCCGATCCCGCCGGCGCGCCACCGGCCGGCCCGACCGCCCCGGCCACCGCGCAGGTCCCTCCCGCCGGTGCCCGCCCGCCTCCGCCCGCCGGCGCCCGGCCACCCGGGTCCCCGCCCCCGGCCGGCGCCCCTCCTCGCCCTCCAGCACCACCAGCCCCGCCCCCCCGCCCCACCGTCGCCGTCCCCGCGCAGCCGGCGGCGCCGACACGGCTCAAGACCGCCGGCCCGCGCTCCGACCAGGTGCTGGCCGAGTGGCCGCGCGACCCCGCGCCGCCCAAGGGGACGCCCGAGGAGAAGCTCGAGTACTTCCGCGAGCGGCTCCGGGTCCGGGACGCCTACATGCCGAGGCTGCGAGAGGCCATCGGCGAACTGAAGTCAGAGGCCGCCCAGGTCATCGCCGACGGCGAGGAGCTGCGCTCCGCCCTGG
>JAJZTO010000248.1 GCA_021848865.1 Myxococcales bacterium | reverse complement strand
GCTCGACCGGCTGCTGGAGCTGACCGCCGCCGACGACATCGAGCGGGCGGTCCGCGACGAGATGGCCCGGCACTTCCCCGACCTGCTGGAGATGGAGGCGCCGGTGGGGCCGGCGGGCGGCTGAGCCGGCCCTCCATCCGCCAAAGCAGACGTTTCGTCCGCTCCCTTGACAGCCCCCGCGCCGCCGCCTAATTTCCGGCTCTTTTCGAGGTCAACCATGGCACTCCACGATTTCCTGTTCACCTCCGAGTCGGTGACCGAGGGTCACCCCGACAAGATGGCGGACCAGATCTCCGACGCCGTCCTGGACGCGGTGCTGGCCCAGGACCACCGGGGGCGGGTGGCCTGCGAGACGCTGCTGAAGACCGGCTACGTCATGGTGGCCGGCGAGATCACCACCAGCGCGCGGGTGGACTACCCGAACCTGGCCCGCGAGGTGGTCCGCGACATCGGCTACACCGCCGGCGAGATGGGCTTCGACGGCAACACCTGCGCGGTGCTGGTGGCGGTGGACCAGCAGAGCCCCGACATCGGCCAGGGGGTGGACGGCGGCGGCGCCGGCGACCAGGGCATGATGTTCGGCTACGCCTGCGACGAGACGCCGGAGCTCATGCCGGCCCCCATCCAGTACGCCCACGCCGTCACCCGGCAGCTCGCCAAGGCCCGCCGGGCCGGGCTCGACTTCCTGCGCCCCGACGGGAAGAGCCAGGTGACGGTGGAGTACCGGAACGGCCGGCCGGCGCGCATCGACGCGGTGGTCTGCTCCACCCAGCACGCGGCGGAGATCTCGAACAAGAAGCTGCACGCGGCCGTCCGCGAGCAGGTGATCGCCCGCGCCCTGCCGAAGAAGCTGGTGGACGCCAGGACCAAGATCCTCATCAACCCCACCGGCCGCTTCGTCATCGGCGGTCCCATGGGCGACACCGGCGTCACCGGCCGCAAGATCATCGTGGACACCTACGGCGGCATGGGGCGGCACGGCGGCGGCGCCTTCAGCGGCAAGGACCCCTCCAAGGTGGATCGCTCCGCCGCCTACATGGGGCGCTACATCGCCAAGAACGTGGTGGCCGCCGGGCTGGCGCGGCGCTGCGAGGTCCAGGTGGCCTACGCCATCGGCGTCGCCGACCCGGTCTCGGTGATGGTGGAGACCTTCGGCACCGGCACGGTGGCGGAGGAGAAGATCGCCCGGGCCATCCGCCGCGTCTTCGGCCTGAAGCCCCGGGAGATCATCGAGGGGCTGGACCTGCTGCGGCCCATCTACCGGGACACCGCCGCCTACGGCCACTTCGGCCGGAGCGAGTTCACCTGGGAGCGCACCGACCGCAAGGACGCGCTCCGCGACGCCGCCGGCCTGCGGGGCCGCGCCGCCTGACGGCGGCGCCCCCGTCCCCGGTTCGCACGTGAACGTCCTGGTCGCCGCGCTGCTGGGGGTGGTCCAGGCCCTGACCGAGTTCCTCCCGGTCAGCTCCACCGCCCACCTGCTGGTCTTCGGCGAGCTCTTCGGCCACAGCCTGGGCGACGCCCGCTTCCGCGCCTTCACCGACATCATCCAGATGGGCACCACCCTGGCGGTGATCGCCTACTTCCGCGTCGAGCTCCTCGGGCTGCTCCTCGCCGGGCTGCGCTCGATCGGGCGGCTGCGCCCGCTGGAGACGCCCGCGTCGCGGCTGGGGTGGCTGCTGGTGGTGGGGACCGTCCCGGCGGCGGTGGCCGGGAAGCTCCTCGAGCACCGCATCGAGGCGCTGGGCAACGCCGTCATCGCCTTCTCGCTGGTCGCCTGGGCGCTGCTGCTGGTGGCGGCGGAGCGCCTGGCGCGGCACGAGCGGCGGGTCGGCGACGCCGGGCTGCGGGACGCCGTCCTGGTCGGCGCCGGCCAGGCGCTGGCGCTGGTCCCGGGCACCTCGCGCTCCGGCTCCACCATCACCACGGCGATGCTGCTCGGCTTCAAGCGCGAGGACGCGGCGCGCTTCAGCTTCCTGCTCTCGGTGCCCATCACCCTGGGCGCCGGCCTCTACAAGCTGCGCAAGGTGGCGCCAGCGCTGGCCGGCGCGCCCGACTGGGCCCTCGCCACCGCGGTGGGCACCGCGGTCTCCTTCGCCCTGGGGCTGCTGGTCATCGCCTGGCTGCTGCGCTGGATGCGCACGCGCACCACCTACCTCTTCGTGGCCTGGCGGATCGCGGCGGCGGCGGCCATCGCCCTGCTGCTCTGGAAGGGCGTGCTGCCCGCTTGACGCGGGCGCGGCCCCGTGGGCGATATCCTGGCCCGCCGCGGGTTCCGCGGTCCGGGCCGCCGCACGGCGCCCGGCCCCGGGGACCGGGCGCCTGGAGGACGAGATGAGGCTCTTCCCGGTCGTCATGGCCGGCGGGTCCGGCACCCGCTTCTGGCCGCTGTCGCGCAAGGACCGGCCCAAGCAGTTCCTGGCGCTCGCCGGCGACGTGCCGCTGCTCCGCGCCACGGTGGACCGGCTGCCGCCGCTGGCGCGGCTGGACTCCACCTTCGTGGTCTGCGGCCCGGCCCACGTCGCCGCGGTCCGCAAGGCGGTGCCGCGCCTGCCCCGGGGCAACGTGGTGGTGGAGCCCTGCGCCCGGAACACCGCCCCCTGCGTCGGGCTGGCGGCGCTCCACGTGAAGGCGCGGGAGCCGCGCGGGGTGATGGCCATGCTGCCGGCCGACCACCACATCGCCCGCCCCGAGGCCTTCCGCGAGGCCCTGGCGGCGGCCGCGGCCGTCGCCGAGAAGGGCGCCATCGCCACCATCGGCATCCGGCCGCACGCTCCCGAGACCGGCTACGGCTACCTCAAGGTGGGGGCGCGGCTGCCGGCGGCGGGCCAGGCCCGCGGCGCGCTGGCGCCCCACAAGGTGGAGCGCTTCGTCGAGAAGCCCGACGTGGTCACCGCCGCCCGCTACCTCGCCGACGGCAGCTACCTGTGGAACAGCGGGATCTTCGCCTTCCGCGCCGACGTCATCCTCGACGAGATCCGCAACGCCATGCCGGTGCTGGGCGAGCAGCTGCAGGTCATCGAGCGGGCCCTGGGCACGCCCGCCTACGCCCGCACCCTGAAGCGCGTCTTCCCCGACTGCCCCTCCACCTCCATCGACTACGGCGTGATGGAGAAGAGCCACCGCATCGCGGTGGTGCCGGCCGAGTTCGGCTGGAGCGACGTGGGCAGCTTCGCCGCCCTCTCCGAGGTCCGGCCGGTGGACGACCAGCGCAACGTCGCCGCCGGAGCGGCGCTGGTGATCGACGGCAAGGAGAACGTGGTGCTGGGCCACGGCAAGCGCCCGCTGGCGGTGGTCGGCCTCGACGGCGTGGTGGTGGTGGACGCGGGCGACGCCATCCTGGTGGTGCGGCGCGACCGCGCCCAGGACGTGCGCAAGGCGGTGGAGGAGCTGCGCCGCCGCGGCCGCGAGGACGTGCTCTAGACCTTCCCCGGAGTGGACATGGCACCCCTTTCCCCGACCATCTTCCGCGAGTACGACATCCGCGGCCTCGTGGACCAGGACCTCACCGAGGAGGCGGTGGAGCGCGTCGGCCTGGCCCTCGGCACCCGGGTGCGTCGGGCCGGCGGCCGGACGGTGGTGGTGGGGCGCGACTGCCGCACCTCGGGCGAGCGCTTCGCCCGCCGGATGTTCGCCGGGTTGAACGCCACCGGCTGCGACGTGATCGACCTGGGGGTGGTGCCGACGCCCCTCACCTACTTCGCGGCCCAGACGCTGCCGGTGGACGGCCTGTGCATGATCACCGGCTCCCACAACCCCCCCGAGTACAACGGCCTCAAGGTGGGCGTGGGCAAGTCCACCATCTACGGCCCGGAGATCCAGGAGCTGTACCGGCTGGCGGTCGCGGGCCCCTTCGAGCGCGGGAGCGGAAAGGTCACCGCCCACGACATCGTCACCCCCTACCGCGACCACGTGGCGGGGAACCTCCGACTCGGGAAGCGCCGGCTCAAGGTGGTGGTGGACGCCGGCAACGGCACCGGCGGCGTGGTGGCGGTGCCGCTCTTCCAGCGGCTCGGGCTCGAGGTGGTCCCGCTCTTCGTGGAGATGGACGGCCGCTTCCCCAACCACCACCCCGATCCCACCGTGGAGAAGAACCTGGAGGCGCTCCAGGCCAAGGTGCGGGAGACCGGCGCCGACCTGGGCGTGGCCTACGACGGCGACGCCGACCGCGTCGGGGCGGTGGACGAGCGGGGGAACGTCATCTGGGGCGACCAGCTCATGATCCTCTTCTCCCGGTCGCTGCTCGCCGAGCTGCCCGGCTCGACCATCGTGGCCGAGGTGAAGTGCTCGATGACGCTCTACGACGACGTCGCCCGGCACGGCGGGCGCGCCATCATGTGGAAGGCGGGCCACAGCCTCATCAAGGCCAAGATGAAGGAGGAGCACGCGGTGCTGGCCGGCGAGATGAGCGGCCACATCTTCTTCGGCCACCGCTGGCTGGGCTTCGACGACGGCATCTACTCCTCGGGCCGGCTGCTGGAGCTGCTCTCCCACGCCAGCGGGCCGCTCTCCGGGCTGCTCGCCGACGTGCCCAGGACCTTCTCCACGCCCGAGCTGCGCATGGACTGCCCCGAGGAGCAGAAGTTCGAGGTGGTGCGGCGCGCCCAGGAGTGGTTCGCGGCGCGCTACCAGGCGGTGACGGTGGACGGCGTGCGGGTGATCTTCCCCGACGGCTGGGGGCTGGTCCGCGCCTCCAACACCCAGCCGCTGCTGGTGCTGCGCTTCGAGGCCCACACCCCGGAGCGGCTCGCCGAGATC
>JAJZTO010000247.1 GCA_021848865.1 Myxococcales bacterium | reverse complement strand
CGATCTAGGAGCAGCCCCATGCCGAGGGCGGCCAGCAGGAAGGCGAAGAAGGCGGGACCGCTCAGGCTGCCCGACAGCACCGCGACCACCATGAGCGCGAGCCCCACCATCTCCACCAGGGGTCCCAGCGCCTCGAAGAGCAGCATCACCGGGAAGGCCAGCCAGCCGGCGGCGCCGCCGCGCCGGTGGAAGAGCAGCTTCCGGTTGGCCGCCAGGCTCTCCAGGAGCCCGCGCTGCCAGCGCTTGCGCTGCGAGCGGAGCACCCGGAGCGACTCGGGGGCCTCGGTCCAGCAGATCGGATCGGGCACGAAGACGATCCGGTAGGGGGTGCCGGCCAGCCGGTGGACCCGGTGGAGCCGGACCACCAGGTCCATGTCCTCGCCGACGGTGTCGGTGCGGTAGCCGCCGGCCGCGATGACCGCCTCGCGCCGGAAGACGCCGAACGCGCCCGAGATGATGAGCATGGCGTTGAGCGGCGACCAGCCCATGCGGCCGAAGAGGAAGGCCCGGAAGTACTCCACCACCTGGATCCGGGCCAGCCAGTTGCGGGGCATGCCCACCTCCTCCAGGAAGCCCTCCGACACCCGGCAGCCGTTGGCGATGCGGATGGTGCCGCCGCAGGCGATGGTGGTGGCGTCCTCCAGGAAGGGGCGGACCGCCCGGGTCAGGCTGTCGCGCTGGAGCACCGAGTCGGCGTCGACGATGCACAACAGCGGGCTGCGGGCCGAGTTGATGGCGGCGTTGAGGGCGTCGGCCTTGCCGCCGTTCTCCTTGTCGATGACCCGGAGGTTGCGGAAGCGCGCCGAGCGGTACATGCCGAGCAGCCGCCGGGACGGGACCGAGATCCGGGTGGCCTCGGGGAAGGGGCGCAGGTCGAACTCCCGCTTCAGCACCTCCAGGGTCGAGTCCTTCGAGCCGTCGTTGACCACCACGATCTCGAAGGCGGGGTACTCGAGCTGGAGCAGCGACCAGATCGAGGCGGCGATGGTCGCCTCCTCGTTGTAGGCCGGTACGAGCAGCGAGACGGGCGGTTCGAGGCCGGAGTAGGACTGTGGCAGCGCCGACGCCGAGCCGGCCTCCCCGCCACGCCGGATCACCCCGATCGCGACCAGGTCGAGGAAGATGTAGGTGAGCTGGAGCCCGATGAAGTAGCCGAGGAAGATCCACTGGACCGCGACCAGGAACGGGGGCCCGGTCATGGCTGCGCTTCGGCCAGCACGTGGGTGAGGATGTCGCGCGCGAAGCGATCCTGGAGCTGCCCACGCAACCCGGAGAGCTCCTCCAGGTCGCCGAAGCGGCCGGAGAAGAGCGCCTGCGCCGCCCGGTAGCGCACCCACCACTGCCGGTCGGCCAGCATGGTCAGGAGCAGCTCCCGCTGGGCCGGCCCGCCCATGCGCCCGAGCGCCGTGGCCGCCTGGGTTCGCACCGGCCAGGCCGGATGGCCGCAGAGCCTCGCCACGTCGGGGAGCAGCTCCTCGCCCCGGGCCTGCTTCAGCGCCGCCGAGAGCACCTCGGGGACCTGGGTCGGGGAGAGGAGCCTGCGCACCACGGTCGCGGCCGCCTTCTCACCGAAGATCGAGAGAAGGGGCAGCAGCCGCCGCAGCTCGGCGATCTCGAGGCCGGGCACCTGGGCCGCGAAGGCGGCCGCCAGGGTGGTCATCTCGGCGTCCCCGAGATCGGCGTCGTGGAGCACCGCCGCCACCTGCGCCAGCGGCCAGTCGGCGCGGCGCCGGAGGCGCCTCCAGAGCTCGGGTGTCGCGGCGGTCCGATCGATGTGGAAGAGGGCGCGCGCCGCGGCCAGGCAGATGGTCGGGCCACGGTCGTCGAGGAGCGGCCGCACCCGCTCGAAGTCTTCCGGCTCACCCAGGTAGCGGAGCGTCCGGAGCGCCAGCAGCCGGTCCCGCGCCCCGCTCCGGCGCAGCGCGCGGCGCGCCGCGGCGTGGGCGTCCACCGCGTGGGCCACCCGGTTGAGCCCCTCGCGTGCCGTCCGGCCGCGGAGGCCATCCTGGAGCTGGTTCCAGAGGACCAGGACGCTCGCCTCGTCCTTCGGCGCCAGCTCGGGCACCTCGGGGGTCTCACCCATGGCGGCCTGGTAGAGGACCGGCCGCCAGGTGTCGAGGCAGCGGAGGTGCCGCCGATCGCGGCGCCGCTTCATGGCCCGCATCCAGGTCACCTGGAGCGCGAGGAGCACCGTGAGGCCCAGGCTCACCAGGCCGGTCGCGAACGCGATCCGGATGAGCGTCTCACTCTCGGCCGAAGGTGCCAGGGCGGGGACCATGGGAGGGGCGGGCGAGCGGCCGTGAGCGGGCCCGCCGTCACCCGGGCTGAAGGCCGAGCAGTCCCCGAACGGTGGCCAGGAGCTGCTTGGCGTTGAAGGGCTTCTGCAGGTACTCGCGGACGCCGAGCGCCCGGGCCCGGAGCACGTCGTCGGGAAGCTGGCGGGAGCTGAGCATCAGCACCGGTACCCCGGCCCACCCTGGTGTGCGGCGCATGGCGGCCACCACCGAGAAGCCGTCGGTGTAGGGGAGCATCACGTCGACCACCGCCACGGCGGGGGGCTCGCCCTGGTCGATCAGCGTGATGGCGCTCCTCCCGTCCCTGACCACGGTGGGACTGAAGCCAGCCCGCCGGAAGATGGCGTCGAGCATCCCGGCGATGGTGACGTCGTCCTCGACGATCAGGACCCTGATGGACTTCACGCGGTCGATCCCTCCCCCGGCCGAACTCGCACGCACCCCGGCAACTCCGACGATCCAACCTATACCCGCGTCATTCTGGAACAAGTTTGGCACCCTAATGATACCGCTGGGCCCGGCGCCTCGCCTCTTCACGGCGCCGGCGTCGGGACCACCGCCACGCTCCGGGCCTGGGCGGCGTCCACCGCGGCCGCAAAGGCGACGAAGGCCGGGAAGTCCGCGGGCGAGATGCGCGCCAGCGGCACCGTCAGCTCCTCTTCCCAGAGGAGCGCCCCGCCCTCGTTCCGCTCGCGCCGCCGGAAGCGGCCGAACGGCGAGTCGATCTGGGCGGGCGCCGCGGCCGGGGCGGCGAACCCCGGCGGCGGGATCACCGTGCCCCGCGTCCTCAGGCCCAGCAGCTCGTCGACGAGGAGCGGCGCGGTGCGGGACGAGACGGTGGCGTACTGCCTCGCCAGCTGCGATGGCGGACCCAGCCATTCGAGCTGCAGCCCCGCGCCGCTCACGCGGCCCACCGCCGGGGCCCGGCCGCGCCAGCGGATGGTGAGCGGCCCGTCCGGCTGGTCCAGGCCTTCGAGCACCACCTCGCCGATCGACAGCCCCGTCAGCGAGCCGGCGTAGAGCATCTCGATGGCCTGCCGCTGCTGCGTCCCATCAGCGCGCAGGAACAGCTCCTTGGCGGCCGCGCCGATCACGCCGGAAAACCTCTCGGTCCCCGAGAGCTCGGCCGAGCCGTCGGCCGCCAGCCGCACCAGGTACTCGCTCTCCCGCCCCTCGGCGATGGGAACGGAGGCCGGCGTCCGGTCCCTGGTCGGCGGCTCGCCCGGGCGTGGCAGGATGAGCGCCTCCCGGCCCCGCAGCCGCTCCTGCAGCGCGCCGAAGGGGACCTGCCGGCCGATGCCGTCGAGCCAGACCGGCCCGCCCGGGAGCGCCACCCGCAGCAGCAGCGCCGCCCAGCTCTCGGCGCGGCCGAAGCGGTAGGTCTCCTGGTCGGCGTCGAACGGCTTCACCAGCGCCAGGCGCGACTCGACGCCCAGTGAATCGAGCAGCGCCGCCATCAGCACCAGCCGGTTCCCTCGGCCGCGGGAGAGGATGACGCTGGCCGGGGCCAGGTTCAGGTCGGTCGCGCTGGGGAGCCTGACCCGGGTCTCCTCCCAGGCCGCCCGGGCCAGCGCCTCGGGCGTCGCACCCGTCCCGCAGCGACCCTTCAACTGGGCGGCCAGGGCGCGCAACTCGACGGTGGAGCGGAGCAGGCTGGCCACGGCGTTGGCCCGCTGCAGCTGCACCGGCTCGACGCCGTCGCCCACGCCGACCTGGATGAAGGGGAGCAGCTCCTGGGCCGGCGGCGAGTGCGGCTCGGGCTGCAGCCTCGGCACGTCGCGCCGCTCCACCCGGACCAGCTCGCGGTCGCTGCCGACGGCCAGGCCCGCCGAGACGTCCAGGCGGCGGGCCTCGGCCTCGAGCCCGAAGCCACGCGGTGCGCTGGCCACGTAGCTGGAGAAGAAGATCCGTTCGCCCAGCTCGGCCAGGTAGAACGGGGCCGCCCCCACCGGCGGCACCGGGCGGGGCGGCCGGTTGGCGCGCAGGTACTCCAGCTCGAAGAAGTCGCCCGGCTCCAGGTTGGAGAGCGAGTGGCTCCCCTTGCCGTCGCCCAGGTCCGGCTCCACCACGCGGCCGTCGGGCTTGATGGTCCGGAGCCGGAGCAGCTGGGCGTCTTCCGGCGGCACCACTTCGCCGTAGCGGCCGACCGCCTGCTGGTCGAGGAGCCGGATCACCTGGTGGACCCGCTCGGTCGAGGCTCCCCCGGGATGGAACTCCACCGCCGCGGCGTCGAGGACCAGCACCGCCGAGCCGGTCTCGCGCGGCGCCGCCGCCCGGTAGGCGCGCAGCACCGGCCCGGAGTCGACCGCCAGGTCGTCGAGCGCCTCCCGCCCGTCCTCGAGCGCCAGCAGCCGGCGCGTCGAGAGGTCGGCGCCGTCGAGCCGGAGCGCCTCCTCGCGCGCGGCGCGGGCGCCGGCCAGGTCGCCACCGAGCACGAGCTGGTCGGCCACCGCCCGGGCCAGCGC
>JAJZTO010000246.1 GCA_021848865.1 Myxococcales bacterium | reverse complement strand
GGTCCGGGCGGTGAACACCATCTGCTCGGACACCGAGGAGCGGCAGGACGACGCCCGCCAGCTCGCCCGGGAGGTGGACGCGGTGGTGGTGGTGGGCGGGAAGAACAGCGCCAACACCCGGCACCTCGCCGAGATCTGCCGGGCCATCCAGCCCCGCACCTGGCACGTGGAGACCGAGGAGGAGCTGCAGCCCGGCTGGTTCCAGGGCTGCGGCACGGTCGGCATCAGCGCCGGCGCCTCGACGCCCGACTGGGTGGTCGAGGGGGTGGCGCAGCGGCTGCGGAAGCTGGCCTAGGCGCGCCGGCCCGGCGGGGTCGCACGGCTTGACGCAGTGATCCCGCGCGTGTAGGTTCCGCCCCTCGGTTGTGCCGGGCGCGTCGCCCGGCGCGCGCCGGCGCCTCGCTCCCCGGGCGCCGTCCGCGAGATCCAGGGGGTCACGCTGTCTCCGCCGGCTGCCCGTAGGACCCACGCGCGCGCCGGCGAGCCCGCCAGAGAAGGTTGGTCACCCGACACATGGAGAACGAGAACACCCGCGCCCCCGAGGCCGAGGTCGAGGACTTCGCCAAGCTCTTCGCCGAGAGCGAGGCCCGCACCGGCCAGATCGAGGAAGGCAAGGTCATCCGCGGCACCGTCATCCAGCTCAACAAGGACTACGCCGTCATCGACATCGGCTACAAGTCCGAGGGGCAGGTGCCGATCGTCGAGTTCGCCGCCGCGCCCGGCCAGGAGCCGGCGGTCAAGGTCGGCGACGCCGTCGACGTCCTCGTCGAGGCCCGCGAGAACGATTCCGGCATGGTCGTCCTCTCCAAGGAGAAGGCCGACAAGATGCGGATCTGGGACGAGATCTCGGCCGCGTGCGAGCGCGACGAGCTCGTCGAGGGCGTGATCGTCGGCCGCGTGAAGGGCGGCCTCTCCGTGGACATCGGGGTCAAGGCCTTCCTGCCCGGCTCCCAGGTGGACATCCGCCCGGTGCGCAACCTGGACAAGCTCATCGGCGAGAAGTTCCGCTTCAAGGTCATCAAGTTCAACAAGAAGCGGGGCAACATCGTCCTCTCCCGCCGCGTCCTCCTGGAGAAGGAGCGCGAGGAGATGAAGAAGGAGACCCTCAAGAACCTGAAGGAGGGGGCCATCCTCAAGGGCGTGGTGAAGAACCTCACCGACTACGGCGCCTTCATCGACCTGGGCGGCATCGACGGCCTGCTGCACGTCACCGACATGAGCTGGGGCCGCATCGGCCACCCCAGCGAGATGTTCGAGGTCGGCCAGGAGGTCCGCGTCGTCGTCCTGAAGTTCGACCCGGCCACCGAGCGCGTCAGCCTGGGACTCAAGCAGATCCAGGAGGACCCGTGGCACCGCGCCGACGAGAAGTACCCGGTCGGCACCCGCGTCAAGGGCAAGGTGGTGTCGCTCACCGACTACGGCGCCTTCATCGAGCTGGAGCAGGGCGTCGAGGGCCTGGTCCACGTCTCCGAGATGAGCTGGACCAAGCGGGTGAAGCACCCCTCCAAGCTCATCGCCCAGGGGACCGAGGTCGAGGCGGTGGTGCTCGACATCGACCCCAAGGCCAAGCGCATCAGCCTGGGCATGAAGCAGATCGAGCCCAACCCCTGGACGCTGCTCGAGGACAAGTACCCCATCGGCTCGGTCATCCGGGGCGAGGTCCGCAACGTCACCGACTTCGGCATCTTCGTCGGCGTCGAGGAGGGGATCGACGGCCTGGTGCACGTCTCCGACATCTCCTGGAACGAGCGCATCAAGCACCCGGGCGAGAAGTTCAAGAAGGGGGACGTGGTCGAGGCGGTGGTGCTCAACATCGACGTCGAGAACGAGCGCTTCAGCCTGGGCATCAAGCAGCTGCTCCCCGACCCCTGGACCACCCTGCCGGAGCGCCACCCGATGGGCTCCAAGCTCAAGGGCAAGGTCACCAAGGTCACCGACTTCGGCGCCTTCGTCGAGGTCGAGCCCGGCATCGAGGGGCTGGTCCACGTCTCCGAGATGAAGGACGAGCGGGTCGAGAACCCCCGCGACGTCGTCAAGGAGGGGGACGAGATCGACGTGAAGGTCATCGACATGGACACCCAGGAGCGCAAGGTGGCCCTGTCGATCAAGGCCCTGAACCGGGACGACGACGACTACCGCGAGTACCTGCGCAAGCAGGGCGACGCGCGGGCGCGCCTCGGCGACCTGATGGAGAAGTTCAACCGGCGCAAGGGCTAGCAGGCCCGGCGTCGTCCGGCGCCCGCGATCCCCTCTCTCCGGCACCGGCCGGGGAGGGGGGATTTCTCGTCGGTGGCCTTCCCGCCGGGCGGGGGGCGCCGCCGGCGCACCGGCCGGGTCCGGGAGCGTTCCTGCTGCCTTGCGGCGCCCCGCGGCGCGTGCTTACCTCTCCTCGCCATGAGCGAAGAGAACCGCGAAGAGCCGCTGCCCACCACGCCCGTCGAGCCCTCCGTGCCGGCCGGCGCCGAGGCCGCCCCGGCCCCCTCGCCTCCGGCGGCCCCGTCCGCCGCTCCCGGGCCGGCCTGGGGGGCTCCGCCGCCGCCGCCCGGCTGGGGCCCGCCCGCGGGCTGGGGTCCGCCCTCCGGCTGGGGCCCGCCGGCCTGGGCCTCCGCCCCGCCGGCCCCGGTGCCGCCGCCCCCGCCGCCGCGGCGGGACCGCGCCGCGCTGGCGGTCGTGGCCTTCATCTTCGCCGGCCTCTTCGCGGTCTTCTTCGCCTTCCTCTGGCTCGCCTACAGCGCGGTGAAGGGCGAGTCCCCTCGCCTCGCCGCCGGCCCGCGCATCGGCATCCTCGAGGTGAAGGGGCCCATCGGCCTGGGCGGGCGGGACGGCGTGGACGCCGAGACCGTCCTCAAGGCCATCCGCCGCTTCCAGAACGACGGCGACATGAAGGCGGTGGTGGTGCGGATCGACTCCCCCGGCGGCGCCGTGGCGCCCAGCCAGGAGATCCACGACGAGCTCATCAAGCTCTCCGAGTCCAAGACGGTGGTCTGCTCCATGGGCAACGTCGCCGCCTCGGGCGGGCTCTACGTGGCCATGGGCTGCCCCACCATCGTGGCCGAACCCGGCACGCTCACCGGCTCCATCGGCGTCATCAGCCAGTTCTTCACCGTGAAGGGGCTGCTGGAGAAGTTCCAGGTGAAGGCCGAGACGGTGAAGAGCGGCAAGCTCAAGGACGCCGGCTCGCCCTTCCGCGACATGTCGCCGGAGGACCGCGCCTACTGGCAGTCGCTCGTCGACCAGGTCTACGGCCAGTTCGTCCGGGCGGTGGCCGAGTCGCGCGAGATGCCGGAGGAGAAGGTGCGCCAGTTCGCCGACGGCCGGGTGCTCACCGGCGAGCAGGCCCAGGAGCTGGGGCTCATCGACGAGCTGGGCAACTTCCACCGGGCCATCGACATCGCCAAGGACGACGCCGGGCTCAAGGGCGAGCCGTCGCTGGTCTACCCGCCGGAGGACCGGGCCCACTTCCTGGAGCAGCTCATGGGCGGGGTGGTGGGCGCGGTGGCCGACGGCGTGCGCGCCGAGCTGCGGCGGGACGTGGTCCGGGCCGAGTCCCCCGGCGTCTACTACATGGCGCGCTAGGAGGGGCCGTGGAGAAGCCGCTCTGGGCGCCCTGGCGCATGGCCTTCATCCAGGAGGCGCAGCGGCCCGGCGGCTGCATCTTCTGCGACTTCCCGGCCGAGGAGGGGGAGGAGGCGGATCGGCGGAACCTGATCGTCCACCGCGGCCCCACCGCCTTCACCATCCTCAACCGCTACCCCTACAACTCCGGCCACCTCATGGTGGTGCCGCGGGCCCACCTCCCGGCGCTGGAGGCGCTCCCGCCCGGCGCGTTCGCCGGGCTGCACGAGGAGCTGCGGCTGGCCATCGAGGCGGTGAAGCGCGTCTACCGGCCCGAGGGGATGAACCTGGGGATGAACCTGGGGCGGGTGGCCGGCGCCGGCATCGCCGACCACCTGCACTGGCACGTGGTCCCGCGCTGGGGCGGCGACACCAACTTCATGCCGGTGATCGGCGACCTGCGGGTCGTGCCCGAGGCGCTGGACGCCGCCTGGACCCGGCTGCGCGCGGGGTTCCAGGGGTAGGGGGCGCCGCGCCCGTGGAGCCGACCGCCGCCCACTGGCTCGTCCTGGGCATCGCCCTGGGGGCCCTGGCGCTGGCCATCCGGCTCGCCTCCCGCCTGCAGCGGCACCGGGTGGAGGCGCGCGCCTACCTGAAGGGCGTCCGCTACGTCATCTCCGACGACCCGGACGCCGCCATCGAGGCGCTCTCCGACGCCGCGCGCCTGGGCAGCCCCGAGGCGGTGGAGACCTACCTGGCGCTCGGGGCGCTCTTCCGCCGGACCGGAGACCTGGCGCGCGCCATCCGGCTGCACCGCAACATGCTGCTGCGCGCCGGCCTGGAGCCGGCGCGGCGCGCCGAGATCGAGCGCGAGCTGGCCGAGGACTACCGGCGCGGCGGGATGGTGGGGGAGGCCGAGGCGGCCTACCGGTCGCTGTGGCAGCGGGGCGACCGCGCCGGCGGCCAGGGGCTGCGCGACGTGCTGGTGGACGCCGGGCGGCTGGCCGAGGCCGCGGAGCTGCAGCGGGCCCTGGCCGGCCCGGGGGAGGACCCGGTCCGGGCTCACCTGCTCGCCGGCCTGGCCCGCTCCCGGCTCCCGGCCGATCCGCCACCGGCGCATCCGCCCAAACCTGATATGACAAGAACAATAATGCGGCGGCGATCGACGCTCGTTTCATAGGCTGGCTCCTGAATGGTTTGCCTGATGATAACCACCTCGACGAGGCC
>JAJZTO010000245.1 GCA_021848865.1 Myxococcales bacterium | reverse complement strand
GTGTCGATGAGGTCGAGCAGCTCGGCCGCCTTGACCGCCTGGAGCAGGTGGCCGAACTCGCGGCCGGTCTCCGCGGCGATGCGGAAGACGTCGTCCTGCCCACCGCGGGCGTCGAGCCACTCGATGAGCCCGATGACGTCGCCGGCCGGGGCGGTCGGCAGGATCTCCGGCGACGGCGCCGGGGCCTGCGCCGGGGCCGCCACCGGGAGGTCGGGCAGCTCGTGGCCGGTGATGAGGTCGTGCAGGCGGTCGACCATCGCCAGCACCTCCAGCGAGCGGGCGTCGCGCGGCCGCGGCAGCGCGTTCTCCATGACCGTCCGCACCCGCCCCGGGTTGGCGGAGAGGACCACGATCCGGTCGGCCATGGTCACCACCTCCTTGATGTCGTGCGACACCAGGAGCATCGACGACGGGTTCTGGTGGTGGGCCGCCCAGATGTCGAGGATCTCGGCCCGCAGCGCCTCGGCGGTCAGGGCGTCCACCTGGCTGAACGGCTCGTCCATGAAGAGCGCCTCGGGGCGGAGCGAGAGGGCGCGCGCCATGCCCACCCGCTGCTTCATGCCTCCGGACAGCTCGCGCGGGTAGGCCTCCTCGAAGCCGGTCAGCCCGACCATGCGGACCGCCTCGGTGATGCGGGCCGTCGCCTCCTCGGCCGGCAGCCCGGCCGCCTGCAGCACGGCGCGGACGTTCTCGATCACCGTCATCCACGGGAAGATGGCGAACCCCTGGAAGACGATGGCCACGCCTGGCGCCATGCCTTCGAGCGGCGCGCCGCGGACGCGGACCGTGCCGCTGGTGGGCTGGATCAGGCCGGCCAGGATGCGCAGGATGGTCGACTTCCCGCAGCCCGAGGGGCCGAGCAGCGCCACCACCTCGCCCTCCCGGATCTCCACCGACACGTCCTTGAGCACCTCCAGCCGCTGGCCGGAGGGCAGGACGAAGGTGTGGCAGACGTTCTCGAGGGCGTGGAGCGGCGGGCGGGCGTCTTGGTCGGCCATGGGCGGGTCCGTTCAGGGGGCGAAGCGGCGCTCGGCGTAGGCGTTGAGCGGGTGCCAGACGAGCCGGTTGAAGAGGACCACCGCCACCGACATCACCACCACGCTGGCGGCCAGCCCGGGGAAGTCGGCGGATTCGGCGGCCACGCCGATACGCGCACCGAGGCCGAAGGTGGTGAGCGTCTGGCCGCGGTAGGCCACGTACTCCGAGACGATGGAGGCGTTCCAGGCGCCGCCCGCGGCGGTGACCCAGCCGGTGATGAGATACGGCAGCACGGAGGGGAGCAGGAGCAGCTTGAAGCGGCGCCAGCCGGTGATCCGGTAGCCGGCGGCGGCCTCGCGCAGGTCGGAGGGCACCGCCATGGCGCCCGCCACCACGTTGAAGAGGATGTACCACTGCGTCCCGAGCAGCATCAGCACCACGCTGCCGCCCGAGAGCCCGACGCCGAGCTGGGTGAGCAGGGCCACCACGGCCGGGAAGAGCATGGGCGCCGGGAACGAGGCCACCACCTGCACCACCGGCTGAAGCGCGCGGGAGAGGCGCGGCGAGAGGCCGATGGCCAGCCCCGCCGGGAGCGCCCAGAGCGTGCCGAGCGCCACCGCGAGGAGCACCCGGGTCAGCGTGGCGCCGGCCGCGAGCAGCGTGGTGCCCCAGGTCGCCCACGAGACCTCGCGCAGCAGGTGGACCAGCTCCAGGGCCCCGAGCCCGAGCAGCAGCAGCAGCCCGCCGAAGACGGCGATGGGCAGGAGGCGGGAGACCCGGGCCACCACCGCCTTCCGCGCCGCGGGCGGGCGCGGGCGCGGCGTCACCGAGCGGACGGCCCGCCGGCGCCAGTGGCGCAGCAGCCGGACCAGGCGCGAGTGGCGCACCAGGTCGAGGAACCAGGAGCGGGTCGCCTCGCCCCCCTGCCCCTCGTCCTGGCGGAACTTCTGGGCCCAGACCACCACCGGCCGCCAGAGCAGCTGGTCGAGCGCCACGATCATGAGCACCATGGCCACCACCGCGGCCACCATGGCGCGCCCGTCGCCGGCCGCCACCGCCACGCTCATGTAGGCGCCCAGCCCGGGCAGCCGGAAGTCGCGCGAGCCGAGCACGAAGGCCTCGCTCACCATCAGGAAGAACCAGCCGCCCGCCATCGACATCATGGCGTTCCAGGTGAGGCCGATCACCGACGCCGGCAGCTCCACCCACTTGAACCGCTGCCACCAGCTGAAGCGGTAGTGTCGCGCCACCTCCAGCTGCACCGGCGGCACGGTGCGGACCGACCGGTAGAAGCTGAAGGTCATGTTCCAGGCCTGGCCGGTGAAGATCATGAGGATGGCCGCCGCCTCGATGCCGACGTTGGAGCCGGGGAAGAGGGCCACCAGTGAGAGGACCAGCCCGGGCATGAAGCCGAGCACCGGCACGCTCTGCAGCACGTCGAGCAGCGGCACCAGCACCCGCTCGGCCAGCGCGTCGCGCGCCGCCCAGTAGCCGTAGACCAGCGTGAAGAGCAGGCTCAGGCCCAGCGCGACCAGGCCGCGGGAGAGCGAGAGGAGCGTGTAGCCGGGGAGCGCGCGGATGGAGAGGTCGATCTCCACGGCGGGGCGCATGGGGAGGACGGCGCCGTGCGCCAGGCGGGAGGCGGCGAAGACGATGCCGCCGAGCGCGGCCACCACCACCAGGTCGGCCCAGCCCAGCCGCCGCGTGTGGCGAAGGAAGGCGGTCGCTTCGCCGAAGGCGCGCCTGGCCAGGGTCTTCACCGGGAGGTTCTCCGCCCGCGGGCCCGGAGGGTCAAGCGACGAACCCGCGACCCCCACGACCCGCCGGGGTGCGCGGGTGAATATCCGAAACCTTTCGTGCGTAAGCTGGTTGGTCAGGAAGGGAACGTCATGTCCCGAACCACTCGCGCCGTCCTCGCCCTCTGCTGCCTCCTCGCCGCCTCCACCGCCTCCGCCGGACCCGAGCCGCTCTCTGGTGGGCCGTGGCCCCGCACCTGGACGGAAGGGGCGCTCACGCTCTCGATCTTCCAACCCGAGGTGCAGCGCTGGGAGGGCGAGCGGCTCTCCATGCGCGCCGCGGCCCAGGTGAAGAAGGGCGAGAAGCAGACCTACGGCATCGTGCACCTCGAGGCCCGCACCGAGACCGACGAGGCCCGGAAGCTGGTCCGGCTGGTCGACGTGAAGGTCACCGGGACCGAGTTCCCGTCGGTGCCGGACAAGGAGAGCCACTGGCAGGGGCTCTTCGGGAAGCACGTGGCCGGCGCCTGGGACCTCCCCCTCGAGAAGCTCAGGTCCGACGCCGCCATCGCCGAGGCCGAGCGGGCCCGGGTCGCGCTCCCGCCCCGCAACGATCCGCCCGCGTTCCTGTTCCGCACCAGCCCCGCCATGCTGGTCCACCTCGACGGCGAGCCGAGCTGGCGGACCGTGGAGGGCACCACGCTGGAGCGGATCGTCAACACCCGCCCGCTGGTGCTGCGCGATCCCGCCAGCGGCCGGGTCTGGCTGCGGCTGCTGGACGGCTGGATGACCGCGCCGGCGCTCGACCAGCGGTATGAGGTGGCCGGCGGCGAGCAGCCCGCGGAGCTGGCCAGGGCACTGGCCTGGGCCGCCACCCAGCCGCAGATCGACCTGCTCGACGGCAAGCCGCCGCCCGACACGGCCCCACCGCCGGACGGGAAGCTCCCGCTGCCGCCGCCCACGCTGGCCAAGGGGGCCCCCGAGATCGTGGTGTCGCAGACGCCCACCGAGCTCATCATCACCGACGGTGAACCGCAGCCGGAGGTCATCCCCGGCACCACGCTGGTCTCCTGGAAGAACACCACCTCGGACGTGCTGGTCGACGTCACCAGCAACCGGCTCTACGTGCTGGTGGCCGGCCGCTGGTTCTCCGCCGCCACCACCGCCGGGCCGTGGGCCTACGTCGAGCCCTCCGACCTGCCGGCCCAGTTCGCCAGGATCCCGCCCGGCTCGGCTCGCGAGGCGGTCCTCTCCTCCGTGCCCGGCACCAGCCAGGCGCGCGAGGCGGCCATCGCCAACCAGGTGCCGCAGACCGCCACGGTGAGGCGGAGCGAGGCGAAGTTCACCCCAACCTACGACGGCGAGCCGAAGCTGGAGCCGATCGAGGGGACGGCGCTCCGCTACGTCCTCAACGCCAGCACGCCGGTGATCCAGGTCGGGCCGGACCAGTGGTATGCGGTGCAGAACGGCGTCTGGTTCACCTCGGCGTCGGCGCAGGGGCCCTGGATCGCCGCCACCTTCGTGCCCCCGGCGGTCTACTCCATCCCCGCCAGCTCGCCGGTCCACAACGTCACCTACGTCCGCGTCTACGACGCGACGCCGGAGGTGGTCTACGTCGGCTACACGCCGGGTTACCTCGGCACCTACGTCGGGCCCGGCGGGCTCGTATACTACGGGACCGGGTACCCCTACCGCGGCTGGCTCGGCTGGTCCTGGTGGGGACCGCCGGTCCCGTACGGCTACGGCGTCCGGGTCGGCTGGAGCTCGTGGGGCGGCTGGGGCCTGTCGATGGGCTGGGGCTGGTGTCCGCCCGGCTACTGGTGGGGCTTCGGCGTCTCGCCCTACTGGGGTCCGCCGGGCTACTACCGGCCCTCCTACGACGCGGCGCCGTACCGGGGGTATGACCGGCCACCCTCCCCGGCCCCGTACGACCGCGGCGGCGCCTACCGGAGCTGGGCTGCGGCGGCGACGCCGGCCGTCCGGCCCGCGCCTCGGGCCCCTGCCGGCTACCCCGCGCCGGCCTACTCCCGGCCGCCCGCCAGCGCCCGCCCGGCCATGCCATGGCAGCGCGCAG
>JAJZTO010000244.1 GCA_021848865.1 Myxococcales bacterium | reverse complement strand
AGAGCAGGGCCGGCCCCTCCTGCTTGGCGGCGCGGTCGGCCAGCGCCGCCATCTCCAGCACCGGGTCCACCGGCTCGCGGACGCGGACCAGCTCTCCGGCCGTCTCCAGCCGGTCGAGGAATGCCCTGAGCGAGCGGTAGGCCATGGAGCCGGCGATCCTTACTCCCCCGCGCGACTTGTTTCAACGTTCGTTGAAGGGATATAAGGCCGCCCCATGCCGACCACGGTCCGCGTCGCCCACAGCCCCGACTCCGACGACGCCTTCATGTTCTACGGGCTCGCCTCCGGCGCCGTGAAGGCCGAGGGGCTGGAGTTCGTCCACGAGCTGTCCGACATCGAGACGCTGAACAAGGCGGCGGTCGAGGGGAAGTACGAGATCACCGCCCTCAGCGTCCACGCCTACGCCTACCTCGCCGACCGGTACCTGCTGCTCGACTCCGGCGCCTCCTTCGGGGACGGCTACGGCCCCACCGTGGTGGTGCCGAAGGGCTCGCCGGTGCACCGCATCGAGGAGCTGGCCGGCAAGCGCATCGCCATCCCCGGCCGCTGGACCAGCGCGGCGCTGGCGCTGTCGCTGCGGCTGCCGCGCCACGAGCCGGTGATCATGGACTTCAAGCAGGTGGGCGAGGCGGCCAAGCGCGGCGAGGTGGCCGCCGGCCTGGTCATCCACGAGGGGCAGCTCACCGCCGACGAGGAGGGGCTGCAGGTGGTGGAGGACCTGGGGAAGAGCTGGAAGGCCCGCACCGGCCTGCCGCTGCCCCTGGGGATGAACGGCGTGAAGCGGTCGCTGCCCGAGGGGCTGCGGCGCACGCTGGCGCGGGTCCTGAAGGAGAGCATCGTCTACGGGCTCGACCACCGCGAGAAGGCGCTGGACCACGCCATGACCTACGCCCGCGGGCTCGACCGCAAGCGGGCCGACACCTTCGTCGGGATGTACGTGAACGAGTGGACCCGCGACCTGGGCCCGAAGGGGCGCCAGGCGGTGGAGCTGCTGCTCCGCGAGGCCGCGGCGGCCAAGCTCATCCCGGCGGTGACGCCGGAGTACCAGGGGTACTAGAACGCCCGCTCGGTGAGGCTCCAGGCCGCCTCGCGCAGCGCCTGGCGGTGGGCGCCCTCGGGCACCTGCTCCAGCGCCGCCAGGGCGGCCTGGGTGTGCTCCCGGGCGATGGCGCGGGCCGCCTCGACGCCGTCGGTCCGCTTCACCGCGGCGATGACGTCGGGGGCGACGGCCTCGGCCTCCTCCCGGCCCTCCACCAGCCGCAGCAGGCGCTCGCGCAGCTTGCCGTCGGCGCGCACCGCGCGGATGAGCGGCAGCGTGGCCTTGCCCTCGATGAGGTCGGCGCCGAGCCGCTTGCCGAGGAGCTTCGGGTCGGCGGCGTAGTCGAGCGCGTCGTCCACCAGCTGGAAGGCCGTGCCCACGCCCTCGCCGAAGGCGGCGAGCGCCGCCGGGACCGCGCCGTTCACGCCGGCGGCCCAGGCGCCGGCGGCCGCGGCCCAGCCGAAGAGCGAGGCGGTCTTGCCCTTCACCACCGCGAAGTAGTCCTGCTCGGTGGCCTGGAAGCCGCCGCGCAGCGAGAGCTGCAGCACCTCGCCCTCCACCAGCCGCCGCATGGTGGCGAGCAGCGCCGGGAGCGCCTCGGCGCGCGCCGGGTGGCCGGCCACGATCTCCAGCGCCCGGGTGAGCAGCCAGTCGCCGGCCAGCACCGAGACCGAGTTGCCCCAGATGACGCGCGAGGCGGGCTGGCCGCGGCGCACCGGGCCGTCGTCGATGACGTCGTCGTGGAGCAGCGTCGCCGAGTGGGTCAGCTCCGCCGCGACGCCGAAGGGGACGGCGGCGGACAGCTCGCCGCCGCAGGCGCCGCAGGCCAGCATCGAGACCAGGGGCCGGATGCGCTTGCCGCCGGCCGCCACCAGGTGGCGGGCCGCCGACTGGAGCGTCCGCTCGGCGTCGCCGGTCGAGTCGACGAGCTGGCGCTCCAGCTCGGCCAGCTCCTCGGGGAGGCGCGGCACCTGGGCCAGCGCCGCCTGGGCCTTCTCGGGCCGCACGCCGCGGGGGGCGCTCGCGCCGAGCTGCGCCAGGATGACGTCGTCGTTGGCCATGCGCCTGCCGGGCGGGGAACCTTCAAGAAACGGTGAAGAAACGCGCATCGCTATAGCGCGGCGCCGAGGGCGGGGTCAACGCGCGGGGCGGCGGGCGTGGCGCGGTGCGTCTCCCGGCGGCCGGCCGGCGGCGGCGGCCCTGCGCGCGGCCGGGGCGGATGGAATAGGCTCTGGCCCGTGCCGGTCGTGAAGCTCACCCTCGCCTACGACGGGACCGCCTACGTGGGGTGGCAGCTCCAGCCCAACGGGCCGTCGATCCAGGCGGAGGTGGAGCGGGGACTCTCGACGCTCCACAAGGCGCCGCGCCGCGTGACCGCCGCGGGGCGGACGGACGCCGGCGTGCACGCCCGGGCGCAGGTGTGTTCCTTCCCGGAGGCGTCGCCGCTCCCGCTCAGGGCCTACGTGCAGGGGATGAACGCGCTCCTGCCGCCCGACGTCGCCGTCGTGGCCGCCGCGCTGGAGGCGGAGGGCTTCGACGCGAGGCGAAGCGCTCGAGGCAAGCGCTACCGGTACACCATCGAGAACCGGGAGACGCGCTTCCCGCTGACCCGGACCATGGCCTGGCAGCTCTTCCGGCCGCTCGACGCCGGCGCCATGCGGGAGGCGGCCGCGCGGCTCGTCGGGCGCCACGACTTCGCCGCCTTCCAGGCCTCCGACTGCGAGGCGCGGCACGCGGTGCGGGATCTCCTCCGGCTCGACGTCGAGGGGGAGGGCCGCGGGACGGTCCAGGTGGTGGCCGAGGCCACCGCCTTCGTGAAGCACATGGTGCGCAACCTCGTCGGGACGCTGGTCGAGGTGGGGCTGGGGAAGCACCCACCCGCCTGGGCCGGGGAGGTCCTGGCGGGGCGCGACCGCACCCGCGCCGGGCCGACCGCACCGGCCCACGGCCTGTGCCTGGACGAGGTGTTCTACTCCTACTCCGTTGGTGCCGGACATGAATCCTAGTTGTTACCTGGCGATGCCGGCATCCCGGATTCAGACCCGCAGCGGGCGACGGTCACCGAGCGACGCCACCGCGAGATCTTGAGGTGGCCGAAGGTCGTCAGGCACAGTCCGGAGACCCCATTCGCCGGTGAGTCCGGACTCGGAGCACCGGACGGCGCCCGCGCGACAGGGCTCCGCCGGCGCCTGGGCGCGTGAGGTCTGGTCCGTCGCGGGGCGGTTCGTCTATCCGGGCGGTGCGAGCCCGCAGGCGTGGAGCCGGCCGGCGACCCAGGTGGCGTCGCCGACGAAGGGCAACTCGACCAAGTCGGAGCGCCGGTGCAGGAACGGGTCGACGAGCTTGCGGGCGAAGAGGTGGAGGTAGGCCTTGCGGCGCTGAGGCGCTGTGGCTCCCAGCGCCAGGTACTCCGGCGCGTCGGTGATGAGGTCGTTCCGCTCGCCGTAAGCGTAGTGGCGGTGGCTCGACCAGGGCCAAGCCGCGGCGGTCCGGACCAGCCCCGCCCGGACCGGGTTCAGGTCGCCGTAACGCATGACCTCGAGCTGATGACGGCCGTCCTGGACGAGGGGCGAGCGCAGCCGCTCCATGACGACCTGTCCGCGGCCCTCGGTCCGCCGGTTGTACCAGCGGGCGAAGCACCAGTTGACGACCTTCCAGAAGGAACTGAAGGCCTGCTGGCCCAGAGTGGCCCGCACCTGGACGTGGGGATGGGTGCCCATCACGCAGTAGGAGAGGATCTGGATGCCGAATCGGGGTGCGTACTTCGCAAGGAGATCAAGGAACTTGCGCCGGGCGTCGTCGGATTCGAGGACCAGGGTGTGCCCGTGGCTCCTCCAGGTGCAGTGATTGGTGCTGTTCTCGCCGACGAGAAGAAACCGAGGAACGCGGGCCATCGCAATCATTGGCCGAAGCAATCATCGCGCCAACCGCCGCCCCTCCATGTCCGGCACCGAAGCCCGAAGCCCGAAGCCCCGTCCCGTCCACGGCCGGTGCCGGGCGCAGCGGCGCGAGCCCGAGGTGGTCGAGCCCCAGGTGCCGCGCCAGCTCCTGGAGCTCGCACCGGCCCGAGGCGGGGCAGAAGGCGCAGAGGTGGTGGCCGTTCGCGAAGAGCAGCTCCAGCGTGTGGCGCCGGTGGTCGCGCAGCCGCGCCGAGTCGGTGGCGACGACCATCCCGGGGAACGGGCGCGTGGAGCACGCCGCGACCGGGAGCGGCAACCCCTTCGCCTCCACCAGGCACAGGCGGCAGCCGCCGGCGGGCGTGAGCCCCTCCTGGTGGCACAGGCTGGGAACGAAGATCCCCTCGGCGCGGCAGGCGTCGAGGAGCGTCCGCTCCGGCTCGACCGGGACCACCCTGCAATCGAGGGTGAAGGTCGGCACGCCGCTCCGGGCCCCCCGGCGTCGATCCTAGACCCTCCCGCCGAGAGGGGTTCGGGAGCCGGGTGCGGCCCTCTGCCGCTCCGGTGGGCTGGACATCCGCACAGGAGTCGATTAGAAGACCGCCCGTCCCCTCTCGCTTTCGAGTCGGAACCTGGCGGCGATTCCCGCTGCCTGAACACAAGAAGCACGAGAAAAGAGAGAAGTCAGTACATGAAGACCGGTACCGTGAAGTGGTTCAACGACGCCAAGGGCTTTGGGTTCATCACCCAGGACGACGGCGGCGAGGACGTGTTCTGCCACCACACCGCCATCGTGGCCGAGGGCTTCCGCAGCCTCGCCGAGGGCCAGAAGGTGCAGTTCGAGGTCAAGAAGGGCCCCAAGGGGCTCCAGGCCTCCGACGTCCGCGCAGTCTGACGATTTCC
>JAJZTO010000243.1 GCA_021848865.1 Myxococcales bacterium | reverse complement strand
CCATCGCCGGGCCAGGTCGAGCCCGAGCCGAGCCGCGCGCTCGACCTGCTCGGTCCGCCGCCCGCCCTGGGGGCCGAGGAGGCTGCGCACCACCTGCGCCGCCTCCTCGTGCGCCGAGGCCGAGCGGCGCTCGTGCGACAGCAGGAGCACCGCCACCACCATCGAGGCGCGCTCCAGGATGCGCACCGCGGCGGCGGTGAGCGGCTCCGGGGTGCAGAGCACGATGGCCCCGAGGAGCCCGGCGCCCCCGACCGCCGCCGCCACCCGGCAGGAGCCGCCTCCGGCGAGCGGGGCGGCGATCGAGCGCCCCTCGGCGCCGCTCTCGCCGATGGCGCCGCGGACGCGCAGGTCGACGACGGCGCCGCCGCCGTGCGGCTGCACCGGGACCGCCGGCGCCGGGGGGCGGGAGGTCGAGCAGAGCACCGCGCCCGCCTGGTCGGTGATGACGACGTTCCCGCCGAGGGCGTCCGCCACCAGGGGCGCCAGCTCGGCGATCCCGCCGCCGCGGGCGACGATCAGGGTGAACTTCTCGTGGGCGTCCGCGGCCGCCCGCACCGCCGCCGCCTGCTCCTCGACGCGCCGGTTGGCCTCCTCCATGGTGGTCAGGGCGGTCCGGGCGGTCTCGAAGATGGTCGCGTTCCGGATGGCGATCGAGGCGTGCGACGCCAGGGTGGAGAGGATGGAGATCTCCCACGGCTGGTAGACGCGGGGGTAGCGGTCGGCGACGAGGAGCACGCCGACCACCTGGCCCTCGGACACCAGGGGGACGCC
The DNA here is from genome assembly GCA_021848865.1 of Myxococcales bacterium. Lineage (GTDB taxonomy): Bacteria > Myxococcota > Myxococcia > Myxococcales > Anaeromyxobacteraceae > JACRMN01. The sequence goes on along the minus strand of JAJZTO010000243.1, from coordinate 4,123 downwards.
CGCCACCCCCCGGATCCCCTCCGACGCCAGGGCGGCGTCGATGCCCGGGTCGTGGGCGAAGCGCGCGTCCGAGGTGTAGTCCCGGGAGAAGAACGGCGCGCCCGAGCCGATCACCTTGCCGGCCACGCCCACCGAGGGATCGCCCCGCATGGCGCGGACCGCCTCGGTGGCCTCGCCGTCGGCGGCCAGGACCGACGTCCTCCCGGACGCCTGGTCCAGGCTGGCCACCCAGGCGACGTGGCACCCGAGCAGCTGCCGCCCGTGGGTGACGATCCCCTGCAGCACCTCCCCGCCGGTCAGCATCCGGGTGAGGGCGGCGGCGGTCTCGGAGACCGCGACCAGGCCGCGCTCGCGCTGCTGGTGCTGCTGGATCTGCCGCTGGACCTGGATGGCGGTGCGGGCGCAGCGGACCAGCGCGTCGCGCCCCGGCTCCTCCTCCGGCAGCGCCGCGGCCCGCCCGAGCAGCGCCTCGACGGCCGGGAGGTCGTCGGCCCGCGCCAGCGACTGGAGCAGCTCCTCGTGGATCGAGTCCCGGATCCGGCCGGAGGACCTGGGCGGACCCTTGGTCCTCGCCGGGGGCGGCCCGCGGCGCGGGCGCGCCTGGCGGGTCCGGGCCGGCCGGGTGGGACTCCTCGCCTTGCTCATCGCCGGGCGCTCACTGTAGCCGGTCCACAGCCGCGCGGCCAGGCGCTGTGACCGACCGCCATGGTGGGCGACGGGGAGATCCGGTACTCCCCGGGGCCGGGAGAGGAGACCCACCCATGAAGGACGCAGTCGTCGTCTCGACCGCCCGGACCCCCATCGGCCGCGCCCACCGCGGCGCGCTCAACCGGACCCGGTCGCCGACCATGATGGGGCACGCCATCCGGCACGCCGTGGACCGCGCCGGCGTCGAGGGCGCCGAGGTCGAGGACGTGGTCGTCGGGACGGTCCTGTCGGCGGGCACCGCCGGGATGAACGTCGCCCGGAACGCGGCGCTGGCCGCGGGCCTCCCGGTGACCGTCCCCGGCCAGACCATCGACCGGCAGTGCTCCTCGAGCCTGATGGCGGTGTCCACCGCGGCGAAGCAGATCCTCGTGGACGGCATGCGGATCGTCGTCGCCGGCGGGCAGGACAGCATCTCCGGCGTGCAGGACCGGTACTTCGACTGGGTCCGGGAGGAGGCCGACCCCGCGGTGACCCGCGCCGCGGAGCACGCCTACATGCCCATGCTCCAGACCGCCGAGCACGTGGCCCGGCGGTACGGCGTCTCGCGGGAGGACCAGGACCGGTACGCCCTGGAGTCGCAGCGGCGGACGGCGCGGGCGCAGGCGCAGGGCCTCTTCGCCCAGGAGATCGTGCCCATCTCGACCCGGGCCGAGGTGGTGGACCGGAGGACCGGGGAGGCGCGCCGGGAGGAGGTCACCCTGGCCCGGGACGAGGGCGTCCGCCCCGACACCACCCTCGAGGGCCTCGCCGCCCTGAGGCCGGTGATCGAGGGCGGGACCGTCACCGCCGGGAACGCCAGCCAGCTCTCCGACGGCGCCTCGGCCTGCGTGCTCATGGAGGGCGCGGTGGCCGCCGGGCGCGGAGCCCGGCCGCTCGGCGTCTACCGCGGCCTGGCGGTGGCCGGGAACGCGCCCGAGGAGATGGGGATCGCGCCGGTGTACGCCATCCCCAAGCTGCTCAAGCTCCACGGCCTGCGCGTCGGCGACGTCGGGCTCTGGGAGCTCAACGAGGCCTTCGCCTGCCAGGTGGTGTACTGCAGGGACCGCCTGGGGATCGACCCCGCGATCTTCAACGTGAACGGCGGCGCCATCGCCGTCGGCCACCCCTACGGGATGACCGGGTCGCGGCTGGTCGGGCACGCCCTGATCGAGGGGCAGCGGCGCAAGGTGAGGTACGTGGTGGTGTCGATGTGCGTCGGGGGCGGGATGGGAGTCGCCGCCCTCTTCGAGGTCGCGTGACGGCGAGCGGTGCCACGGCCTGCCGCGGCCGCTGATCGCGGAAGGCCCGGACGGAGAAAGGTGGACGGGATGGAGCTCAGGGACCTGAAGGTGATCGTGACCGGCGCGGCCCAGGGGATGGGGGCCCACTTCGCCGAGGCGCTGGCGTTCGCGGGAGCCCGCGTCGCCGCCTGCGACGTGAACGAGGCGGGCCTGGCGGCGCTGCAGAAGGGCATCCACCGGCGCAAGGTGGACGTCTCCGACGAGGCGGCGGTGAGGGACTTCGTCGCCTGGGCGGCGGCGGAGATGGGCGGCCTGAACGCCCTGGTGAACAACGCCGGCATCATCCGCGACGGCCTGCTCGTGAAGCAGGACCGCGAGACCGGCGCGGTCACGACCCTCTCGCGCGCCGACTGGGACGCGGTCATCGGGGTGAACCTGACGGGGGCGACGCTCATGGTCCGCGAGGTGGTGGCGACCATGGTCCGGGCCGGCACCCGGCCCGGCGTCGTCGTCAACATGTCCTCGGTGGTGCGCCACGGGAACCGGGGCCAGTCGAACTACGTCTCCGCCAAGGCGGCCCTGGCCGCCAACACCGTGACCTGGGCGCGGGAGTTCGCGTCCTTCGGGATCCGGGTGGGCGCCATCGCCCCGGGGATGGTGGAGACGCCCATGACCCGCGGGATGAACCAGAAGGCGCGGGAGCGGCTCATCGCCGCCATCCCGGTGGGGCGGATCGGGGAGCCCGAGGACATCTGGCGCGCGCTCCGCTTCATCGTCGAGTGCGACTACTTCAACGGCCGCTGCGTGGACGTGGACGGCGGCCTGGTAGCCTAGCGCCGGGAGCCCGCGGCGGCGGCGGGGGCCGGGGTCGGGGAGGGGCCCAGCGCGCCCGCGGCGCGCAGGCGGGCGCGCTCGGCCTCGCCCACGCCGAGCAGCTCCTCCAGCACCTCGTCGGTGTGCTGGCCCAGGAAGGGCGCCGGCGCGCGCAGGGCGCCCGGGGTGTCGGAGAGCCGGAAGTAGGGGAAGACCACCTTGGCGGAGGGCGCGCCGGGGTAGCCCGACTCGCGCAGCAGCCCGCGCGCCGCGACCTGCGGGTGCTCGACCACGCGGGCCAGGTCGTTGATGCGGCCGACCGGGACCCCGGCGGCCGAGAGCCGCTCCTCCCACTCGGCGGCGCCGCGGGCCAGGAAGGCCTCCTGGAGGCGCGCCACCAGCTCGTCGCGGTGGTCGTTGCGCGCCGGGTTGGTGGCGTAGCGCGGATCGCCGGCCAGCTCGGGGAGCCCCACCGCGGCGCAGAACGAGCGCCAGAGCGAGTCGCTCCCCACGGCGATGGCGACGTCCTCGGTGCGGGTGCGGAAGGTCTGGTAGGGGACGATGGTCTTGTAGGCCGTCCCCATCCGCCCGAGGGGCTCGCGGTCGGCGAGGTACATCCCCAGGACGTGGTCGAGGAGCGCCAGCTGCCCCTCCAGCATCGAGATGTCGACGAGCTGGCCGCGCCCGGTCCGCCGGCGGGCGTGGAGCGCGATGAGGATGGCGATCACCGCGTGCATGCCGGCCTGGAGGTCGGCGATGGAGACGCCGGCGCGGACCGGGGTGCGGCCCGGCTCCCCGGTGAGGCTCATCATCCCGCTCTCGGCCTGGAGCATGAGGTCCATGCCGGCGCGGTCGCGGTACGGGCCGTCCTGGCCGTAGCCCGAGATCGAGCAGTAGACCAGCCGCGGGTTGCGCGCGGAGACGTCGGCCCAGCCGACGCCGAGCCGGTCCACGGCGCCCGGGCGGAGGTTCTCGAGGACCACGTCGGCGCGCTCCGCCAGGCGGAGAAAGAGCTCCCGGCCCTCCGGGTCCTTGAGGTCGATGGTGACGCTCTGCTTGTTGCGGTGCAGGTTGACGAAGTAGGCGGCGTCGTCGCCGTGGAACGGCGGCCCCCACTGGCGCGCGATGTCGCCGCCCTTCGGGTTCTCGACCTTCACCACCCGGGCGCCGAAGTCGCCGAGCACCGTCGAGGCGATGGGTCCCGCCAGGGCGTGGGAGAGGTCGAGGACGACGAGGTCCTCGAGGGGGAGCACGCCCCGCGGCGCCTCGCCGGGCGGCGGCGCCTGCTGGGGTTCGGTCGGATCGGCCTTCACGTTCACACCTCCAGCCATTCCTTGCGGACGGCGTCGTTGCCCCGGAGCTCCTGGGGGGTGCCCTGGAAG
>JAJZTO010000242.1 GCA_021848865.1 Myxococcales bacterium | reverse complement strand
CCAGAGCTGGGCCCGGATGGCGTGCGCCCGGGCGAGCTGGGGGGCGGCGGCGAGGGCCCGGCCCGCCAGCTCCTCGGCCGCCTGGGGGCGGCCCAGGAGCAGCTCGCAGGTGGCCGCGCCCGCCAGGGCCGGCCCGGCCGCCCCTTCGTCGGCCGCCATGGCCTGCAGCTCCCGGGAGGCGGCCGCCAGCGTCGCCGGCCCCTCCCAGTAGTCGGTGAGGGCCCGCCGCGCCCGCGCGCCCGCCGGGTCCAGCGCCGCCGCGCGGAGAAGCAGGGGGACGGCGCGCCCCGGCGCCTGCAGCCGGATCATCGCCCCGGCGGCCTGGAGCAGGAGCGCCAGGTCGGGAGGAGGGGAGTCCGCCAGGGCCTCCCAGCCGGCGATGGCCTCGTCGGCCTGGCCGGCCAGCTCCTGGGTGCGGGCCGCCAGGACCCGGGCCGGCCGCTCTCCGGCGCGGCCGCCCACCACGCCGGCCGCCAGCCGGAGCGTCGCGCCGTCGCCGCGGTCGAAGGCCAGCAGGGCCTCCTGGAACCGGGCGGGGCCGCTCCCCGGGACCCGCGCCAGCGCCAGCTCCACCAGCCTCCGGGCCGCGGCCGGATCGCCCGCCGCCCGCTCCACCGCCGCCGCGTGGGCCAGGACGCGGGCCGCCAGGAAGTCGTCGGCCGGCAGGGCGCGGGCGCGCCGCAGGAGCCGCCGCGCCTCGGGGAGGTCGCCGTCCACCTCGTAGGCGATCGCCGCCCGCAGCAGCGTCGGCTCGGCCGACGGAACGGCCGCGGCCCAGCGGCGCAGCGCGGCGCGCGCGGCGTCCACCCGCCCCACCGCCACGTCGGCGCGGGCCAGGAGCGCCAGCGCCGCCGGGTGGCCGGGGTCGAGCGCCAGCCGGCGGTCGAGCAGCTCCAGCGCGCCGCGGGCGTCGCCGGTCCGCCACCGGGCCCGCGCCTCCGCGAGCAGGGGGCGCCGATCGCTCGCGTCCGCCTCGGCGGCCCGCGCCGCGGCCTCCGCCGCCCCCCGCGGGTCGGCGCGGAGCCGGGCCTGGGACTCGGCCAGCAGCGCGTCGGCGCCGCCCCGGGCCGCGACCGCCTTGCGCGCCGCCTCCAGCGCCTCGGCGGCGTTGCGCTCGCCGGGCGCGAGCAGCAGCAGCCGGGCCCAGCCGGCCAGCAGCTCGGGGCTCTCCGGGTGGAGAGGCAGGGCCCAGCCGGCCAGCCGGTGGGCCTCGCGCAGCTCGTCCCCGTCGGCCAGCTTCCCCGAGGTGGCGGCGAAGGCGGTGAGCCAGCCCCCCAGGGCGGCGGGGCTGGCCGGGTCGAGCGCCAGCGCCTCCATGAAGTGGCGCAGCGCCTCGGCGTCGCGGGCCGGCAGGTCCGCCCGGAGCGCCGCCTGTCCGGCGGCGAGCTGCTCGGCGGCGGTGCCGGAGGGGACCAGCCCCGCGGCCCGCCAGGCGGCCGCCCGCAGCTCCGCCGGCGAGGGCTGGCGGGGCGGCGGGAGCCGATCGACCCTGAGCCAGGCCACCGTTCCCAGCGCGGCCAGCGCCGCCACCACGGCGGCGAGGCCGGCGACGAGCAGGGCGCTTCCGGCGCGGCTCGGCATGGACGTCAGTGGCGGAAGTGGCGCATGCCCGAGGCCACCATGGCGAGGCCGGCGGCGTCGGCGGCGGCCACCACCTCGGCGTCGCGCATCGAGCCGCCGGGCTGGATGACGGCGGTGGCGCCGGCCTTGATGATCTCCTCGACCCCGTCCTTGAAGGGGAAGAAGGCGTCGGAGGCGACCGACGACCCCTTCACCGGGAGCGCGGCCTTGAGCACCGCGATCTTCACCGACTCGACGCGGCTGGTCTGGCCGCCGCCGATGGCGGTGGTCACGTCGTCCCGGGCGAAGACGATGGCGTTCGACTTCACGTGCTTCACGACCTTCCAGGCGAAGAGCAGGTCCTTCCACTCCTGCTCGCTCGGGGAGCGCCGGGTCATCACCCGGCAGTCCTCGCGCCGGATCTGCCCCAGGTCGCGGTCCATCACCAGCAGCCCGCCGACCATCGAGCGGAGCTCGCGGGCCTCCTCGGGCCGGCGGCGCCAGCGGCCGCGCGGCTCGCCCAGCCGCGGCGCCTCCAGCAGCCGGACGTTCTTCTTCGCGGCGAAGGCCTGGCGCGCCTCGGGGGCGTAGGACGGGGCGACGACGCACTCCAGGAACAGGTCGGTGAGCTCCCGCGCCGCGGCCGCGTCCACCGGCCGGTTCAGCGCCACGATGCCGCCGAAGGCCGAGACCGGGTCGCAGGCCCGGGCGCGGGCGAAGGCCTCGCCCGGCGTCGCCCCGCGGGCCACGCCGCAGGGGGTGTTGTGCTTGATGACCACGCAGGCGGCGTCGTCGAACTCCTTCACCGCCGCCATCGCCGCCTCCAGGTCGAGGAGGTTGTTGTAGCTGAGCTCCTTGCCCTGCAGGACCCGGGCGAAGGCGACGGTCGGCTCCTCGGGCTCCCGGGCGGCGCGGTAGAAGGCGCCGGCCTGGTGCGGGTTCTCGCCGTAGCGCAGGTCCTGGACCTTGGTGTAGACCGCCCCCAGCGCGTCGGGGAAGCGCTGCGGCTCGGCGCCCGGGGCCTCGCGCGAGGTGAGGTACTCGGCGATGGCGGCGTCGTAGGCGGCGGTGTGGGCGAAGGCCTGGCGCATGAGGTGGTGGCGGGTGGCCTCGGAGAGCGCGCCCGACGCCTCCAGCTCGCCGGCGACCCGGTCGTAGTCGGCCGGGTCCACCACCACGCCGACGTGGGCGGCGTTCTTGGCGGCGGCCCGGACCATCGAGGGGCCGCCGATGTCGATCTCCTCGACGCACGCGGCGAAGGGCTTCCCGGCCGCCACCGCCTCGCGGAACGGGTAGAGGTTCACCACCACCAGGTCGATGGGGGGGATGTCGCGGGCCCGGACGTCGGCCTCGTCCTCGGCCAGCCCCCGGCGGAAGAGGATGCCGCCGTGGATCCGCGGGTGCAGCGTCTTCACGCGCCCGGCCAGGATCTCCGGCGCCCCGGTGTAGTCGCCGACCGGGACGACCTTCAGGCCGGCCTCGGCCAGGGCGCGCTGGGTGCCGCCGGTGGAGAGCAGCTCCACGCCCAGGGCGGCCAGCCGCCGGGCGAAGGGGACGAGCCCGGCCTTGTCGGAGACCGAGAGGACGGCGCGGCGGACCATGCGGGGCACCTCCAGGAGGGTGCCCCTTAGTAGCCGTCGCCGCGGCGAAGTTCAAGGACCGAGGGCGCGCGCCGCGGCGGGGCCGCCGAGGAGGCGGCTCCGGGGGCTGGGGCGGAGCGGGAGGGGCCGCGGGCGCCCTACCGCTCGAGCGGCGGCGGCACGCCCGGCTCGGCGTCGGCGATGGCGCGGAGCTTGAGCAGTCCCCGGGTCTCGACCTGGCGGATGCGCTCGCGGGTGAGGTTCATGATGGTCCCCACCTCCTCGAGCGTGATGCCGCCGCGGTCGGCGACGTCCAGGGCGCAGGTCTCCTCCATCTCCCAGATCTCCTTGTCGGGGAAGTTGAGCTTGATGGAGCCCGTCTCCGGGTTCACGTCCAGGTAGAGGTGGTGCTTGCAGGAGACGAACATGCACGGGCGCGCGGCGCCGGCGCACTCGGCGCGGCTCCGCGGGCGGGTCGCCTCCACCTCGGCGATGATCAGCTGGATCTCGGGATCGACGATCCCCAGGGCCCGCTGGCGGCGCAGGTCCCGCGCGATCTCCTTGCGCGACATGGTCCGGGAGCGGCGCCTCCCGTGCTGCCCGTCCCCCTCGGCCTCGCCGCCGCCCGCCTCGGGAACCGCACCGGACCGCTCGCTGCGCTTGGCTTCGCTCATCCCCGACCCTCCGTCCCGGGGGCGCCCGCGGCGCCCCGTCCACCGACCCGGCCAGGCGCCCAGGCGCCGGCCCCCGCGCCCGGTGCGCCGGCCTCGCCCCGGCCCACCTGCGCCACGCGACCACCCACCCACTCGATGCGCTTCAGCGCGGCCCGCAGCTCGCGCTGCGCCCGGCCCAGCTGCCGCTCCACCTCGCGCCGCTCCGGGTGCTCCCGGGCGCGCCGCTCCAGCTCCCCCACCAGCGCGGCCAGGCCGGCCTCGACGTCGTCGAGCCGGCCCTTCATGGCCACGAAGCTCTCGCGGATCTGCTCGAGGGTGAGCCCCTCGGCCATCATCCGCTTGATGAGGTCGATCCGGCGCACCACCGCCACCGGGTAGATCCCGGTCGAGCCGGTGTGCTTGCCCTTGCGCCCGACGCGGCGGCTGCGGGGCAGCAGCCCGGCCTGCACGTACTTGCGGAAGGTGGCCTCGGACAGCCGGGCCCCCTTCGCCTCGAAGAGCCGCACCACCTCGCGGCTGGTGATCCCGCGCGCCTGCTCCCGCTCGACGCGGGCGATCTCGGGTGGCGCCAGGAGGTAGCTCATCGCGGTTTTATTTTCTGTGTATTGCTTTCAACATGCACCACTGAAAAGTTGACATACACAATAGGCAATTGAATGGACTACGTCAACCGCCCCGTGACGGGTCGCTGGAACCGGGGACGTCCGCTACCGGGAGAGCCGCGGCTGCCAGGTGCGCCGCTCGCCGGCGCGCACCTCGAAGTCGGTCTCGGCGCTGCCCCGCGCCGGGTGGGAGGCGCGCAGCCGGTACCGGCCGGCCGGGAGGCGCCACTCCCGCGGGGTGTCGCCGGCCCGGGCGCCGTCCACCTGGACGGTCGCCCAGGGGCTGGCGTTGACGGCCAGGATCCCCTCGCCGCTCCCCCGCGGCGGCAGCGGGAGGGAGCCGATGGGACCGCCGGCCGCCGCGAGGTGCGCGGCGGCGGCGCGGCCCGGGGCCGGCGGGTGCCTGGACCCGGCGCGCGGGGCGGCGCCAGGGGACGGCGGGGGCGCGGCGGGCACCGCGGCGGCGGGCGCCGGCGAGG
>JAJZTO010000002.1 GCA_021848865.1 Myxococcales bacterium | reverse complement strand
TCCACGTAGCTGCGAAAGCGCGCCCCGGCCTCGGTGACGGTCCGGTCGGCGGCGAGCGAGAAGATCTGGAAGCCGCCCGAGTCGGTGAGGATGGGGCCGTCCCAGGCCATGAAGCGGTGCAGGCCGCCGAAGTGGGCCACCGCGTCGGGGCCGGGGCGCAGCAGCAGGTGGTAGGTGTTGCCGAGCACCATCCCGGCGCCCACGGCCCGGAGGTCGCCCGGGGTGAGCCCGGTGACCGTGGCCCGCGTGCCCACCGGCATGAAGGCCGGGGTCTCCACCGCGCCGTGGGGCGTGAGGAGCGTCCCGCGCCGGGCGCGCGATTCCACGTCTCGCGCGCCGGGGCGGAAGGAGGAGGGCATGGCGGCCGGAATAGCCCGGGGCCGGCCCGGGAGGCAAGCCGGCGGGCGAGCGGCCCTCAGGCCGCGCCGGCCGGCCCCAGCAGCCCCTCCGCCGCCGGCGACGCCCCGGCCAGCAGCGGCGTGCGCCGCCCCCAGGAGAGGATCCAGAGCTGGTGGGAGGCGCGGGTCACCGCGACGTGCAGGCGCCGCCGGGCCTCGTCGTCGGCCGGGTAGGCGGCGGCGGTGGCGTCGGGGACCACCACGTAGTCCCACTCCAGCCCCTTGGCCGACTCCACGTCGGTGACGTCCACCCCCGGCTCGAAGGAGAAGGCGCCGTCCAGCACCAGCCGGGTCCCCGGCACCGCGTCGAGGCTGGCGTGGAAGGCCCGGGCCGCCGACGGCCCGGCCGCCACCACGCCCACCGACGCCGCCGGCTCGCGGTCCACCAGGTCGCGCAGCGCGCCGGCCAGGAACAGGTGGGCCTGGGCCGCCTCGGGGAAGTGGTGCAGGCCCACCGGCGCGCCGGCCCGTGCGGCGCGGGCCCGGCCCGGCGCGGCGCCCGCGCCCAGGATGCGGCGCGCCAGCTCCGCCACCGGCCGGGGGCAGCGATAGGAGAGCTCGAGGCGGCAGACGGCGGGCTCGCCCACCCCCAGCGCCTCCAGGGCGCCGCTCCAGCCGGGGAAGCTGGCGGCGGTCCGCTGCAGCTCGTCCCCGGCCAGCGTGGCGCCGGCCTCCGGGGCCAGCTGGCGCCCCAGCGCGTGCAGCTCGTACACCGAGAAGTCCTCCGCCTCGTCGAGCACCAGGTGGGTGAGCCGCTCGGGGAGGCGGGCGCCGCCCCGGGCGCGCAGGTAGAGCAGCAGGGCCAGGTCCTCGACGTCGAGCGTGCCGGCGATCTCGTCGGGCGTGCCCTCCTCGATGGGCCGGTCGTCGAGCGTCTGCAGCCGCTCCGGGTCGTAGCCGCGCAACTGGCGGGCCAGCGGCGTCTCGAGCTGCAGCCGGGTGTGGCGCACCGTCTCCTCGACGGCGGTGCGGGGGAGCGAGCCGGCGGCGCGGTCCACCACCTCCTCCAGCAGCCCGCGGTCGGTGAGGACGTCGGCGAGCCGCGCCCGCAGGGCGGGGAAGGCGAGGCCCCGGGGGTCGCCCACGCGCCGCAGCAGCGGCTCCCGCAGCGCCGGGTGGCGCTTCAGGGCCGAGGCCAGCGGAGGGCCGTCGGCGTGGAGCCGCAGCCCCCGGGCGCCGAAGGCGGCGGCCGCGCCGCGGGCGAGCCAGGAGGCGAGCGTCTCGACCCGCGCCTCCGCGAGCCCCAGCGGCGCCAGCAGGCGGCGCGACAGGCGCGCCAGCCCCTCCTCCGGGACCACCACCGCCATGGCGTCGTGGCCGCCGTGGGCCACGGCGATGCGGGCCAGCCGGTGCAGGGCGACGGTGGTCTTGCCGCTCCCGGCGCTCCCCAGCACCAGCAGGGGCCGCCCCTCGGGCGCCGACAGGGCCGCGTGCTGCTCGGCGTCGAGCGTCGCGGTGACGTCGGGCCGGCCGCGGCGCCCCGGCGCCCCCGCCCCCACGCCCAGGAAGCCCTCGCGCGCGGCGGTGCCGGCGCCGCCGGCGAGCGCCGCCTGCTCCTCCGCCGCCCAGCCTCCGTCGGGGAGCCGCACCAGCGATCGGTCGCCGGTCAGCACGCGGGTGAGCTCCCCGCGCTCGATGACCAGGATGCGCCGGGCCTCGACCAGGCCCGTCGCCGGCCCCGCCGGGAAGGCCTCCTCGAAGTCGTCCCCCTCCTGGTAGCGGTAGAAGACCTGGGCCACCGGGGAGATGCGCCAGTCCACCACCCGGAGGCCGGCGCGCAGGTCCACGAAGGTCCCGCGGCCGAGGAGGTAGTCGCGCGCCTCCCCCTGCATCCGGAGCCGCAGGTGGGCGAAGTAGGGAGAGGCCGGATCGGGCGGCGGCGGCGCCCCCTCGCGCCGGGCCAGGGCCTGGGCGGCGCCCAGCCCCTGCAGCAGGGCCGGGAGGTCGGCCTCCGAGGCGCCGATGGCCTGCTCTCGCAGCGACGCGGCGCTCTCCTGGGCTCGCCCGCGCGACTGGAGCGACCGCCGGGCTCGGTCGGCGGCGGCCCGCAGCGCGGTGCGGGTGCGGTCGAGGAGGTCGGCCTCCTCGGCGACGATGGCGCCGTCCATTGCGCTGAGTGGTCCCGGCATGGGTAGCGGGGGAACGTGCCTCCCGGCCCCGGACAAGTCAACGCCGGGAGGGGGGGCCGCACTCCCGTGACCCGGCCGTGACACGCGCGGCCTAAGACCCCGGCAGGTCCACCCGGCGCCGCCCCGGCGCCCGGCCGCGGCCGACACGGAGTCCCGCATGCTCTACCCCGAGCTGTTCCGCGACCTGGAGGAGGCCCGCTGGAGCATGGCCGCCGACGTCCCCTGGGACCGCTTCGATCCCGCCCTCCTCACCGACGAGCAGGCCCGGACCGTCCGGATGAACGCCATCACCGAGTGGTCGGCGCTGCCGGCCACCGAGATGTTCCTGCGCGACAACCGGGAGGACGCCGACTTCTCCGCCTTCATGTCGATCTGGTTCTACGAGGAGCAGAAGCACGCCCTGGTCCTCCTCGAGTACCTGCGCCGCTTCCGGCCGGAGCTGCTCCCCACCGAGGCCGAGCTGCAGGCGGTCCGCTTTCCCTTCGACCCGGCGCCGCCGCTCGAGACCCTGACCCTCCACTTCTGCGGCGAGGTGCGGCTGACGCAGTGGTACCTGCGCGCCGCCGAGTGGCACGCCGAGCCGGTCCTGAAGGCGATCTACGGTCTCATCGCGCGGGACGAGGCCCGGCACGGCGGCGCCTACCTGCGCTACATGAAGGCGGCGCTGGAGCGGGCGCCCGGCGAGGCCCGCCGGGCCTTCGCCAAGGTGGGGCTGCTCATGGCGGCCAGCGGCCGGGCCGGCAAGCCGCTCCACCCGACCAACCTCCACGTGAACCGGGCGCTCTTCCCCCGCGACACGGTCCAGAGCCGCCTGCCCGACCCGGGCTGGCTCGACCGCTGGCTCGACGAGCAGATCCGCTTCGACGAGGAGTGCGAGGACCGGGTGGTGTCCGCCATCCTGCGCAACCTCTCGCTGCTGCTCGGGGAGCGCTTCGAGACGGTCCGCGACCTGTCGCGCTACCGGCGGTCCCTGCCGGCCGCGGAGCCGGTCGCCGCCGGGCCGGCCGCCCCGCTGGCCTGAGCGGCGGCGGGCCGCGCCAGGCACCGCGCCGGCACGCCGCCCCACAGCTCGCCGGGGCCGACCACCGTGCCCTTGGCCAGCACCGCGCCGGCGGCGACGGTGGCGCCGTCGCCGATGACGCAGCCGGGCAGGATCACCGCCATGATGCCGATGGTGACCCGGCTGCCGATGCGCACCGGCGCGGTCACCAGCTCGCCGGCCTCGGCGGAGTGGGCCACCAGGGTGACGTCGCCCCCCACCACCGAGTCGTCGCCGACGGTGATGAGGTTCTGGTCGGCCACCACCGCGGTGTTGAACTGGACCCGGGCGCCCAGCCGCATCCCCATGAGCCGGTGGAAGAGGGCGATGAGCGGCGTCACCCGGATCCAGTTGATGAAGGCGAAGCGGTAGATGAGCGTCAGGGTGTTGAAGCTGGCCCAGCGCCAGGCGCCCCAGGAGAGGTAGGGGAAGCGCCCCTCCGGCGTCCCGGGCGCCAGCAGGACGAAACGGGCCGCCGGCAGCAGCAGCAGCAGCGCCAGGCCGAAGACGAAGTACCCCAGCGCCGCCGCCACGCACAGGACCAGCAGCCGGGCGTCGCCGTGGAGCGGGAGGCGGTCGCGCAGGAGCAGCCAGCCCTTCACCGCCGGGAAGGCGGCGAGGCCGGCGAGCACCGACACCTCGACGAAGAGCAGCAGCGTCACCGCGGTGTGGAGCGGCGTGAAGATCAGCTGCCTCCAGCGTGCGGGCACGTTCCCTCCGGGGTCAGCCGCCGCGATCGAGGCGGACGAGCAGGGCCTGGGCCTCGGCGGCGATCGGGTCGCCCGGGTCGCCGCCAGCCCCACGCGGGCGCCGGCAGGGTGGCCGGTGCGCAGCCTCGCCCGGGACGGAGGCCGCGGAGTCCGTGGACCCCGGATCGTGGGTGACGGCGGCGATGGCGCGATCCTACCCGATGGACGGGGCCGCGATCACGCCGGGGCCCCGAGCCCGACCGGGCAGGCGACGCCGGTGCCGCCCAGGCCGCAGTAGCCGTCCGGGTTCTTGGCCAGGTACTGCTGGTGGTACGCCTCGGCCCAGTACAGCTCCGGCGCCTCGCGGATCTCGGTGGTGACGGGGCCGAAGCCGGCCCGGGAGAGCCGCTCCCCGAAGGCCTCGCGGGAGGCCAGCGCTTCGCGCCGCTGCGCCTCGCCGTACGCGTAGATCGCCGAGCGGTACTGGGTGCCGACGTCGTTCCCCTGGCGCATCCCCTGGGTCGGGTCGTGCCCCTCCCAGAAGGCCCGCAGCAGCTCGCCGTAGGAGATCCGCGACGGGTCGAAGACCAACAGCACCACCTCGGCGTGGCCGGTGCGCCCGGTGCACACCTCGCGGTAGGTGGGGTTCGGGGTGAGGCCGCCGGCGTAGCCCACCGCCGTCGCGTGCACGCCCGGGAGCTGCCAGAACTTCCGCTCGGCGCCCCAGAAGCAGCCCATGGCGAATACCGCCCGCTCGGTCCCGGCCGGGAAGGGCGGGACGATCCGGTTGCCGTTCACCTGGTGGCGCTCCGGCACCTCCATGGGCTCGGCGCGGCCGGGGAGCGCCTCTCCGGGGCCGGGCAGCGCGGGCGTTCGTGCGGACATGGCGGCGATCCTCCTGGGACGGGGGATCTAGGCGGGCCGGCCGGGCCGCGCCGGGCCACCTGGGGTGCCGCCGGCGCGGGCCCTCCCGGAGGACCGGCGCCGGCGCGGCGCGGGGCCCGCGCCTCAGGACTCGAACTTGAAGTCCTTGAGCTGCTCCCGGAGCGCGGTCTTCAGGAACTTGCCCGCCGCGGTGCGGGGGATGGCCGCCATGAACACGTAGGCGTCGGGCACCTGGAACTTCGCGAAGAGCGGCTCCAGGTACTCCCGCAGCTCGGCCGGGGTGGCCTTGGAGCCCTCCCGCAGCACCACGCAGGCCACCGGCCGCTCCGTCCAGCGCGGGTGGGGGACGCCGACCACGGCGGCCTCCTTCACGGCCGGGTGGCCCATGAGCGCGTTCTCCAGCTCCACCGAGCTGATCCACTCGCCGCCCGACTTGATGAGGTCCTTGGCGCGGTCGGTGATCCGCATGTACCCCTCGCCGTCGACGGTGACGATGTCGCCGGTGCGGAACCAGCCGTCCATGGTGAACTTGTCGGCCTCGATGGGGTTCTGGAAGTAGCTGCTGGCGATCCAGGGGCCGCGGACGTGCAGCTCGCCCATCGACTTGCCGTCCCAGGGGACGACCGCGCCGCTGTCGGCCACGGCCCGGATCTCGACGAAGGGGACCGCCAGGCCCTGGGTGGAGCGGACCCGGAAGCGGTCGGCCTCGGGCGCGGCCTGCAGGGCCGGCTTGAGGCGGCTCACCGTGCCGAGCGGCGTGGTCTCGGTCATGCCCCAGGCGTGCAGGACGGTGAGCTTGTGGCGCTTCTCGAAGGCCTCGATCATCGACTGCGGGGCGGCGGCGCCGCCGACCACCATCGCCTTGACCGTCGAGGTGTCGAAGGCGCCGGGGTTCTTGTCCAGGGCGTCGAGGATGGCCATCCAGATGGTGGGCACGCCGGCGGTGAAGGTCACCTTCTCGGAGGCGATGAGCCCGAGCAGGCTGGCCGGGTCGAGGTGCGGGCCGGGGAAGACCTGCTTGGTGCCGGTCATCACCGCGGTGAAGGGGAGCCCCCAGGCGTTCACGTGGAACATGGGGACCACCGGCATCATCACGTCGGAGGCGCCCATGCCCAGCGAGTCGGGCATCGCCGAGACCATGGAGTGGAGCACCACCGCGCGGTGGGAGTAGACGACGCCCTTGGGCCGGCCGGTGGTGCCGGAGGTGTAGCACATGCCCAGCGCCTGGTTCTCGTCGATGCGGGGGAAGGCGAAGACCGGCAGCTCGGGGGCGATGAGCTGCTCGTAGTCGATGGTGCCGGGCAGGGCCGGGCCGCCGTTGCCCCAGACGATGACGTGCCTGGGGTGCACGTCGCGGGCGAAGCGCTCCCACACCGGGGCGAGCACGTCGTCGACGAGCAGCACCTGGTCGTCGGCGTGGTTCACGATGTAGGTGAGGTCCTGCGGGCTGAGCCGCGGGTTCAGGGTGTGCAGCACCGCGCCGGTGAGCGGGACGGCGAAGTAGGCCTCGAGGTGGCGCGAGGTGTTCCAGCCCAGGGTGGCCACCCGGTCGCCCGGCTTCACGCCGAGCCGCTGCAGGGCGTTCGCGAACTTCTGCACCCGCTGGTGGAACTCGCCGTAGCTGCTCCGGTGGATCGACTTGTCGGGGCGGCGGGTGACGATCTCGGTCCTGGGGAAGTAGCGGCCGGCGCGCTCGAACAGGTGGACCAGAGTGAGGGGGAAGTCCATCATCAGGCCGTTCATGGCGGTGACCTTCCGTGAAGGTGGGGTGGGGAGGCGACGACGGTAGCCTAGCGCGGGGCCGGTCCGGCTGAGAACCCCCGTGGGCCCCTTGACGCGGGGAGTCGGGGTGCGCCATGTTGCGTTGACTCGAAAATCAACGACTGGAGCGGCGCACATGGCACCGGACACGACCTCCCTTCCCCTCGGCGGCGGCTTCCTCCTGGCGCCGGTGGGGTCCCAGCCCATCGTCACCCCCGCCGACTTCACCGACGAGCAGAAGGAGTTCTTCCGCTCGGCCCGGAAGTTCGCGGTGGAGCGGGTGGTGGCCAGCGCCGACCGCATCGAGAAGAAGGACTTCACGGTCGTGCGGCAGCTGCTGCGCGAGGCCGGCGAGCTGGGCTTCCTCTCGCTCGACATCCCGGAGCTGCACGGGGGGCTGCAGCAGGACATGACCACCAGCGTGCTGGTGGCCGAGGCCATGACCACCCTGGGCGCCTGGTCGGTGATCATCGGCGCCCAGGTCGGCATCGGGAGCCTGCCCATCGTCTACTTCGGCACCGCGGCGCAGCAGGCGCGCTACCTGCCCAAGGTGGCCAGCGGCGAGTGGGCCTGCGCCTACGCCCTCTCCGAGGCCTCCTCCGCCTCCGACGCCATGGCGGCGCGCACCAAGGCGGTGCTCTCGCCCGACGGGAAGCACTGGATCCTGAACGGCTCGAAGCAGTGGATCAGCAACGCCGGCTTCGCCGACTTCTACGTCGTCTTCGCCAAGGTGGACGGCGAGAAGTTCACCGCCTTCATCGTGGACCGCGGGACGCCCGGCTTCAGCGTCGGCCCCGAGGAGCACAAGATGGGGATCCGCGGCAGCTCCACCTGCCCGCTGATCTTCGACGACGCCAAGGTCCCGGTGGAGAACCTGCTCGGCGAGATCGGCAAGGGGCACAAGATCGCCTTCAACATCCTGAACATCGGCCGGCTCAAGCTGGGGGTCACCTGCGTCGCCGCCATCCGCAACGTGCTGGAGATGACGGTGCCGTACGCCAGGGGCCGGAAGGCCTTCGGCAAGCCCATCGCCGACTTCGGCCTGATCCGCGAGAAGCTGGCGCGGATGACCGCGTACGCCTACGTGGGCGAGGCCATGAGCTACCGCACCACCGGCCTCATCGACCGCCGGGCCCACGCCGCCGGCCACGAGCGGGGCACCAAGGCCTACGAGGCCGACCACATCGCGGCGGTCGAGGAGTACAACGTCGAGGCCTCGATCCTGAAGGTCTGGGGCTCGGAGGCGCTGGGGATGGCGGCCGACGAGGGGGTGCAGATCCACGGCGGCTACGGCTTCGTCGAGGAGTACCCGATCGAGCGCGTCTACCGCGACAACCGGGTGAACCGGATCTTCGAGGGCACCAACGAGATCAACCGGCTGCTCATCCCCGGGACGCTGCTGAAGCGCGCCGCCAAGGGGACCTTCCCCATGATGGAGATGGGCAAGGGCGTGGCCGCGGCGCTCGCCGCCGAGGGGCCGCCCCCGGCGGGCTCGGGCCCGCTGGCGCGCGAGCGCCGGGTGGCCGAGCTGAACAAGCACCTCTTCGCCTACGCCACCCAGGTGGCCTTCGAGGCCTTCGGGGCGGGCCTGGCCGACCGCCAGGAGGTCCTGGGGGCGCTGGCCGACGTGGCCATCGAGGCCTTCGCGGTGGACAGCGGCGTGGCCCGGGCCCTCCAGCAGCCCGAGCCGGTGGGCGAGGCCTGCGTCAGGCTCTACGCCGAGGAGGCGCACCTGCGGGCCTACGGGCGGGCGCGCGCCGCGGTGCTCGGCTCGGTGAAGGATCCGGCCGTGGCCCGCAAGCACCTGGGCCGGCTGCGGCGCCTCCTCGACGAGGAGCCGGGCGACCTGGCCGGCTGGCGCGACGTCGTCGGCGGCGCGACCGTCGAGGCCGGCAAGTACCCGCTTGCCTGGGCCTAGGGAAGCGCACACCGCTCGACATTTGCGCACGGTTCGCATAAATTGCGCGGGTTCCACGCTGGGAGTGCGTGGAACCTCACGGCAAGGTGCCGTGTGCTCACACGAAAGAGCGTGTCCCGCATGGCTACTGGTACCGTGAAGTGGTTCAACGACGCGAAGGGCTTCGGCTTCATCACGCAGGACAACGGTGGCGAGGACGTGTTCGTCCACCACACCGCCATCCAGGCCGACGGCTTCCGGTCCCTCCAGGAGGGGCAGAAGGTCGAGTTCGACGTGCAGAAGGGCCCGAAGGGGCTGCAGGCGTCGAAGGTTCGCGCGGTCTAGCGGGCACGTCTCGCCGCGAACGGCCCTGGCCTGGCGACGGGTCGGGGCCTTCGTGTATCCGGGCACCCGCACGCGGCCGTGGATGGGGCGGGCCGGCTGTGGTTATCTTGCCCCTTCCGGGGCTCATCCCACCCTGCGGCCGCTCCGCCCCGCGCGCGGGGGCCGCCCGCCAACCACGGAGGCGCACATGGCCACGCCCGCGTTCCAGTACCACGACCCCTTCCCCCTCGCGAAGGACGGCACCCGCTACCGGTTGCTCGGCAAGGAGGGGGTGTCGGTCGCCTCCTTCGAGGGGAAGGAGATGCTCAAGGTGGAGCCGGCGGCGCTGGCGCGGCTGGCCCGCGAGGCGCTGCGCGAGTGCTCCTTCTTCCTGCGCAAGGAGCACAACGAGCAGGTCGCGAAGATCCTCGCCGACCCGGAGGCCTCGGCCAACGACAAGGGCGTGGCGCTGGCCTTCCTGCGCAACGCCGAGATCTCGGCGCGCGGCGAGCTGCCCATCTGCCAGGACACCGGCACCGCCACCGTGGTGGCGAAGAAGGGGCAGCAGGTCTGGACCGGCGTGAAGGACGAGGAGTTCATCTCCCAGGGCATCTGGGAGACCTACACCCGGGAGAACCTGCGCTACTCGCAGACCACGGCGCTGACCCTCTACGAGGAGAAGAACACCGGCGACAACCTGCCGGCGCAGATCGACATCTACGCCGGGAAGGGCGCCGAGTACTCCTTCCTCTTCGTCGCCAAGGGCGGCGGGTCCGCCAACAAGACCATGCTCTGGCAGGAGACCAAGGCCCTGCTCGAGCCGGAGAAGCTCGAGAAGTTCCTGGTGGACAAGATGAAGTACCTGGGCACCGCCGCCTGCCCGCCCTACCACATCGCCGTGGTCATCGGCGGCACCTCGGTCGAGGCCAACCTCAAGACGGTGAAGCTGGCCTCGACGAAGTACTACGACGGCCTGCCGACCAAGGGCGACGCCTTCGGGACCGCCTTCCGCGACCTGGAGCTGGAGCGGCGGCTGCTCGAGCTGGCCCAAAAGCTCGGCATCGGCGCCCAGTTCGGCGGCAAGTACTTCGCCCACGACGTCCGGGTGGTCCGGCTGCCGCGCCACGGCGCCTCCTGCCCGGTGGGCATGGGCGTCTCCTGCTCCGCCGACCGGAACATCAAGGCCCGCATCGACAAGGACGGGCTGTGGCTCGAGGACCTGGACCACGATCCGGCCCGGCTCATCCCCGCCCCGTACCGCACCGGCAAGCACGAGCACGGCGTGAAGATCGACCTGAACCGGCCCATGAAGGAGGTGCTCGCCGAGCTCTCCAAGCACCCGGTGTCGACCCCGCTGCTGCTCACCGGGACGCTGGTGGTGGCCCGGGACATCGCCCACGCCAAGTTCAAGCAGCTCATCGACCAGGGCAAGGGCGTGCCCGAGTACCTGAAGAAGCACCCGGTCTACTACGCCGGCCCGGCCAAGACGCCGCCGGGGAAGCCCTCCGGCTCCTTCGGCCCGACCACCGCCGGCCGCATGGACTCCTACGTCGAGCTGCTCCAGTCCCACGGGGCGTCGCTGGTGATGATCGCCAAGGGGAACCGGAGCCAGCAGGTGACCGACGCCTGCAAGAAGCACGGGGGCTTCTACCTGGGCTCCATCGGCGGCCCGGCCGCGGTGCTGGCCGAGGAGAACATCAAGAAGGTGGAGTGCATCGACTTCGCCGAGCTCGGCATGGAGGCCGTCTGGAAGATCGAGGTCGAGAACTTCCCCGCCTTCGTCCTGGTGGACGACAAGGGGAACGACTTCTTCAAGAAGCTCGGGGTCTAGCGGCGACGAGCCGCCTCGCCGGCCGCCGCCCCGCGCTCCGCGCGCGGGGCGGCCCCGGCCGGCCCGCCGGCTACGGCCGGTAGAGCACCCCGGCCAGCACCGTGAACTGGGTGAGCGAGCCGCTCTTCACGTAGACGTGGAAGGCCGGCTCCAGCACCAGCGACAGGTTCGGCTGCAGGTCGAGGCCGACGCCGCCGCCGACCTTGAGGAGCAGCGCGGCGTCGGTGCTGGTGGCGGTCGTCGAGGGCGTCCCGGCGAAGTAGGGCGGCACCGCCGGGAGGCCCGGGACGGTGACGCTGGCGTGGACGATCCCCAGCCCGAGGCCGCCGTCGCCGTACAGGAAGATCCGCGGATTCATCGCCATCCGGATGCGCGCGGTGGGGAGCAGGTCGACGGTGTTGAGGGAGCCGTCCAGCGGGCTGGCGTAGCCGTTGCGGGTCCAGCCCAGCGTGCCGCCCACCTGCAGGATCATGCCGGGCATCAGCGTCTGGACGCCGTAGAAGGCGCCGCCCGCCAGCTTGAAGCCGGTGTTCACGCCGGACTCGAAGGGAACGGCGAAGCCCAGTCCGCCCTCGATCTCCAGCCGGCCGACGAGCGAGGCGTCGGTCGAGGACGCGACCGCGGCGGGAGCCGCGGTCGGCGCGCTCTTCGCGGGCGCGGCCTTGGACGCGGCCTTGGACGCGGTCTTGGACGCGGTCTTGGACGCGGTCTTGCTCGAGGCGGCCGAAGCCTTGTGGGACTTGCCCTGGGCTCCCGCGGCCAGCGGGGCGAGGGAGAGGGAGAGGGCGAGCAGGGCGGGCAGCGATGCCGGGGGTCGTGGGATCATGGTCCAGTGGAATGCCATTCCCGGCCGCCCGCGGCAAGCGGGGAATTCACTGTCCGGAAATCAGGGGTGGGCGCCGCTGCGCCGGTGTGGGTGCGGGGCGCAGGCCCCGCGGCCCGGTGTATGCTGCCGCGCCATGCGCGACCGTGCCTACGACCACATTCCCTACCGCCGCAGCGAGATCCAGCACCTGTACGGGCCCAACGTCCACGTCCTGGCGAACCCGTTCCTGCTGGGCCACCTCGCCACCCTCTGCTCCCGCGAGACCACCCAGCCGGCCGTGAACCGGCTGGTGCGGCTGCTCTACGAGGACCTGGTGCGCACCGTGGTCGCCGCCGAGTTCCCGCGCCGCCGGGTCAGCGTCCCGACGCGGATGATCGCCAGCTCGCCCCAGGCCATCTTCGAGGGGGAGGTGATCGCCCGGGACGTGCGCGCCGTCACCGTGAACATCGCCCGCGCCGGCGCCGTGCCGTCGCAGGTGGCCTACGACCTGCTCAACGAGACCCTGGACCCGGCCCTGGTGCGCCAGGACCACATCATCATGAGCCGGATGCTGGGCTCGAACGAGGAGGTGGTCGGCGCCGGCATCGGGGGCATGAAGATCGGCGGCGACGTCGACGGCGCCTTCCTGCTCTTCCCCGACCCGATGGGCGCGACCGGGAGCTCGCTGGCGACGGCCATCGACACCTACAAGAAGAAGATCCCCGGCACGCCCCGCCGCATCGTCAACCTCCACCTCATCGTCACCCCCGAGTACCTGAAGACCATGACCACCGCCCACCCGGACGTCCTGGTCTATGCCCTCCGGCTGGACCGCGGCCTCTCCTCGGCGGAGGTGCTCGACACCGTCCCCGGGACGCGCTGGGACGAGGAGCGGGGGCTCGACGACCACCAGTACATCGTCCCGGGCGGCGGCGGCTTCGGCGAGATCATGAACAACGCCTACGTGTAGGCGGGGCCGAGCGCTTGATCCAGATCAAGCTGTAATGGACTCCTTCCAATGGCGGTGGGCGGGCCTTCGCCGACCTACTAGGCTGCGAGTCGAATCTCGGCAGCCTTCAGGCCGAGGGTTGGGGAGTCGTGCATGGCCCCAGGAGCCGATCCGCTCCACTGGCGCGAAGCGGGCTCGCCAGGCAGCCCAGTCGTCCTCTGTCTGCACGGTCAGTTCCTGGATGGGCGGTCCTTCGACGCCCTTTCGGAACGATTGGCCGATCGGTGGCGCGTTCTGGTTCCCGATCTCCCGGGGAACGGGCGCAGCCCCTTGCCTCGTCCCTATTCCTTGGAGGGCGTCCGGGAGGCGGTCGAGCGCGGCCTCGCCATTCGAGGCGTTCGCGAGTCCGCCGTCGTCGGCTGCTCCATCGGCGCCTACCACGCTCTGGGCATGGCCCTGGCCGGCGAGTTCCGCGTGAGCCGGCTGGCCCTGCTCGGCCCCATCGCCGGGGCCGATCCCGAGGTGAAGGAGGCCTTCGCGGGGTACGCGCGAGCCCTCGCCGGAGGCGTGGACCTGGTCGAACCGTTCCTGGGCCTTGCCCTGCCCGCCACCTGGGCCGAGGCCCATCCCGCCGAGACGGCCACCCTGAGGGCGCGCGCCGCGGAAGCGCCGCGGGCCACCCTGGCCGCCGAGTGCGACGCCATCGGTCGCCTGGCCGACCTCAGGCCCCGCCTGCGGGAAGTCCGCGTCCCGGCGCTGGTTCGCGTCGGCGACGCCGACCGCAACACGCCACCGGCGTGGGGCGAGGCGATGGCGCGGGCGATGCCCGGGGCGGTGCTGCAGGTCGTCTCCGGGGTCGGGCATCTCCCGCTGGTCCAGGACGCGGAGGCGACCTCGGCTGCGCTGGAGCGGTTCCTGTCCTGATGCCGGAGGCGGCCCGGCCGGCCGGCGAGGGGGGGGGGGATGGATCCTGCCGCACGGCGGCGCATCCGTGATCTGGCCGCGTGGATCCGCTCGGCGGTCCCCGCCGGGGATGACGTCCTCGACACGGTGACGCGCGAACTGGCGCCGGTGCTGAAGACGGAACAGATCTTCGCCTACGGCCTCGACACCGCGGGGGAGAAGCTCCGGCTGTCCTTCCTGAAGTCGCCGTTGACCGGAATCTCCCGCTTCAGGGACGGGCTCGCGTCGCTCGTCGAACGGGAGCCGACGGGATTCGCCCACTACGACCCCCGGGCTCCCCCGCCCGCCCAGCGAAACGTCGCGGTCACGCTGGGAGAGCTCCGGCGCGCCACCGGCGTGGACACCAGCCCGATGCTGCGGCTCGTCGAGGCGCACGGGTTCTCGACCCGGGACCAGCTCCGCGTCCTCGTCTGTGACGGGTCGGAGTTGCTCGCCTTGGTCGGCGCGCTCCGGGAACGTCCCTTCAGGAGGGAGGAGCGCGACGCCTTGCAGGCGCTGGTCCGTCCGCTGCGCGACCGGCTCGCGCTCGAGCACCGCCTGGAGCGGGTCCCTTGGGTCTTCGCGGCGCTGGGGGTCGCGCTCGACCAGCTCGGCACGGCGGCGGTGGTGGTCCGCCGCCCGCTGCGGATCCTGCACTGCAACGCCCCGGCGGCGGCCCTGATCGAGCGGGACCGGGCCGGGTTCACCGCGGGCCTGCGGGAGGAGCTGGAGGGGCGCGGGGACGGGCGGTGGCTCGTCACGCCGCTGGAGCGCGGGGGCGGCCCGGGGCACTACCTGGCGCTTCGCCGCCGGCCGCCGCGCGATGCGTCGACCCCGGCCGTCGCTGCCGGAGCCCGGTACGGCCTCACCCGCCGTCAGGTGGCCGTGCTCGAGGGGGTCGCTCGCGGCGAGTGCAACAAAAAGATTGCCGCCGCCCTCGCATGTAGTGAGAGCGCCGTCGAACAGCACGTCACCAGCCTGCTGCGGCGCTACGGAGTCGAATGCCGTGCCCAGCTGGTCGCGCGGTTCTGGACCGACGCTGGGTGATCCCGGGGGCCACCACAAAGAGGCTGGGGTTCACCCCAGGGACGTGCGGATCCGCGTCCTGGTAGGAGGTGGGC
Organism: Myxococcales bacterium; assembly: GCA_021848865.1. Classification (GTDB taxonomy): domain Bacteria; phylum Myxococcota; class Myxococcia; order Myxococcales; family Anaeromyxobacteraceae; genus JACRMN01. Next base: position 10,103 of record JAJZTO010000002.1, on the reverse strand, counting down.
AGACGCTTGGGCAAGCTCCTCGCAGGACTTGCCGGTCATGTGCAGGGGGCCATATGCGGACCAGGTCGCGCGGATGCGCAGTGACGGTGCTTGTGGGTGGTCTCGTCATCGCCGCGTGCAAGGGGAGCGGTGATGGAGAGCCTCGGCCGGCACCCAAGACATACTCCATCTCCGGTGCCGTCGGTGGCACCGCTGGCGCGCGCGTGACACTGTCGCTGTCAGGTTCGGCGACAGGCACGACCACGACCGATGCCTCCAGCAGTTACTCGTTCACGAGCCTCGGCAACGGGAGCTACACGATCACGCCGTCGCTTGCCGGGTACACCTTTTTGCCCACCAGCATCCCGGTGACGGTGAGCGGGGCAGACGTCGGCGGTGCGAACTTTGCCGCCGCGCGTGCGCTCGTCATCTCCGGGGCGGTCTCCGGCGACGTCCAGGCGGGCGTCGCCGTGAACCTCACCGGGGCCGCGACCCTGAGCACCACTACCGACGCCACCGGCGGTTACTCCTTCACCGGCCTCCTCCCCGGAAGCTATGAAGTGGCGCCCTCGAAGGCGGGGTACGTCTTCTCGCCTCCAAGTCTCGCGGTGGCGCTTACGGCCGCCGATTCTTCGGGGAACGCGTTCGTTGCATACGTCATCCCGGGCGCTCCAACCGGAGTGAGCGCCGTACCGAGAAACGGGGCGGCCAGCGTCAGCTTCACCGGTGGCGCCGCGGCGACGAGCTACAAGATCTATTACGCCGCAACGCAGGCGGTGACCGCGGCCGATCCGAAGGTCGACGTCGCGGGCTCCCCCGCCAACGTGCCAGGGCTCGCGAATGACGCCGCCCGCTACTTCGCGGTCTCCGCGGTAAACGGGCCGGCCGAGAGCCAACTCTCTCCCGTCGCCTGCGCCGTGCCCACCGCCTCCGACACCACCGGACTCGCCCTCTATGACGGCCTGTGCAGGGACCGGCTCGACGGGAGGAAGTGGTGGCAGCCCGGCGCCTACTCGCTGGGCGTGTCTGGCGGCGCAGCGGCGCTCTCGGTGGACGTCGCCGACCAGGAGCCGCGCTCGCTGCGGAACGCCATCTACCTCGGGGCTACCAACGTGGCCGCCGGCGCGAGTCGGGTCACCACCATCTCGGCGGACGTGACGGTGCCGGCCGCCGCCGCTGCGCAGACCGGCTCCTCCCAGATCCGGGCAGCGGTCCGCATCGTGTACTCGCCGCCGGCATCGAGACTCACCTACCCCGGCAACGTCGGTGACGCGCTGGTCATCGAGGTTGGCCTCATCGAAACCGGGAGCGGGCTCCAGGCGTACCGCCTCATCGCCCACCTCGACGACCCGTTCGGTTCCACCCTGACCCAGGCCGGCGTGACGCTCACCGACCCTGCCGGATTCGCGCCGCTCGGCAGCGGTGGGCTGGCGCTCCTGTCCGGTGCGCCGGCGGCCTATGACACGACCTTCACGGTCAGCGCCTCGTACGACGAGGGCACAGGCGTGTTCAACTGGAAGATCGCGGGCGGCACGTTCGGCACCGGGGTTTCCGGATCCGCCGACCCCGGTTCCTACCTCGTGGCGAAGCCGGCCTGGAGCGGTGTCTCGCTGGCGGGCCCGGGCTTCTGGTTCGCGGGGCTCGTCGTTCGAACGCACGACCAGTCGGCAGGCGGGGGAGGCAGCGGACGGGTCGCCGCTGCGTTCGACAACGTCTCGGTGGGCCTGAACGGCGCCGCCGCCGGGCTCTGGGACGATTTCAGCGCCACCGGCGGGAACAGCGGCCCGGCGGAGCTGTCGCTCGCGAAGTGGTCCAACGGCGGCAGGATCTCGGTGACGCCGTCCGGGGGAAGCCTGCTCCTCTCCACCCAGATCACCAGCCCTAACGCCGCCGGCGCCAGATCGAGCGCGTCGCTTTCCCTCGCCGACGCTGCGGCGGTCAATACCATGCAGGCGGACGTGAGCGCGGTGGTCTCGTCGAACAGCCTCTCCCAGTCCAACGTCTCGGCCCTGCAGGGCCGCTTCTACAACGATGGCACGGTCGGCTCCACCCCTCCGGACATCAGCCAACCCCACAGCGCCGTGGGTGACATCGCCGGGCAGGTCTTCCTGAATTCCACAACCGATCTCCCCGGCTTCAACATCCGCCGCTGCACCAACGCGAACTGCAGCACTGCGACCCTGCTCGCGGTCGCGAACCCCTTCACGGGCATCACCGTGGGTAGCGGCAAGCACACGCTTCTCTTGAAGTGGGATCCCGTCGCGAGGACCTTCACCTTTGGCGTGGACGGCAGCACCGTCACCGTCGATCCGAAGGTCGTCGGCGGGTACATGACGCAGGCGGCCCCCTACGCAGGACCGGCGAACGCGCCCAACAGGGTCATCAACAACTTCAGCGGCCTTACGGGCGCGTCGTCGGCGGGCGCCACAGGGAGCATCCAGACCCGGGTGACCAACGTGTTCACGGCGCCCTGACGCAGGGAGCGGGGTCGCCTTCACTCCGCCCTGGTCCCCTGGGCGGGGGAGAAACGGAGGCCCATCGTCTGATTCGGTTGCGGCTCTGTCATGACGACGCCCGGCCGGAGATGACGCGGAGCGTGGGCTTTCCAACGAAGCGGGAGGTGTGGTCCGGCGCGTGCTCAGCGTCGACATGGAGGCGCCAGTAGTAGTCGAAGTGGCCGCTGGACCGAAGAAGGCGTAGGCGCGGATAGGTGGTGGCCGGCGGGCCGCCCAGGAGCCGAGGTTGGCGATCATGCGCGCACGACGAATCGAATGGCTGAGCGCGGTTGGGGCCGCGCTGATCTGTTCCGGGTGCTTCAAGTCCTACGTGGTGGTCTCGTTCAGGCCTCCGGAGGCGGTCGCGGCCCAGGCCGTCACGGCAGCCACCGCGCGCTACGCCGAGGTTCGCGGTGCCGTGAAGGTGGTTGCGGTTCGCGCGCCGGGAGGGTGCGCCAACGAGGCACTCTCGGATCGCGTCGACGAGGGGGTGGGCGTCACGAGCCGGGTCGTCCTCCAGGCCCGGTGCGCCATCTGGCTCTCCGAATTGGAGCGCGCCCTGGCCGCCGCCGGCTATCAGGTGGTTCCGTGGCGCGACTTGCTAGCGGCTGAAGGCATGGAGGGGGCGGTGCACCTGGCCGCGCGCAAACTGGGAGTGGACGCTGTATTCGCGGTCGCCGAGATCGACATGCGCCCCTCCGTCTCGGCGGGCAGCGAGGCGGGCGCCGTCGTCGTGTCCGCCTCCGATCCGGACGGCGCACTCCGTGGACCATTTCGGCTCGATCCGGGGCAGCGAAGGGTCATCCTCGCGCTCGTCCGCGAGCGCTACCGGGACGGCGTCGTGTCCGGCTTCACCGCCGCCATCGACGCCATCGTCCTCGTGCCGCCGGGAGGCGAGCCGATCTGGTCGTACCGACGCGCGGTGGCAGGCGCCCTGGACGGCTGCGGGGAGCCGCGCATGCTCTTGCGCGGACGATCGGATACGTGGCGTCCGGTATTGCCTTCGCGTTACCCGGCGCCGCCCGCCGATGACGGCGCCGCGCCGGACGAGGATGCGCTCCTCACGCGGCTGCGCGGGGCGGCCCGCACCGTGGCAGCGGACCTCGTGGCTCGGTTTCAGAAGGGAGCGTGAGCGCCATGAACATCGGTCCGCACCGGAGCGTCGCTGCGGCATGGATGTTCGTCGCGTTCACCGCCGTAGCGGGAACAGAGGCGCCCGGTGCGGAAGCGGTCGCATCGCCACCTGCGTCGCTCGCTACCGGGCCCACCGCAGCGCCGGCTCGGGCGACCGACCCGGCGACGGCTTCCCCGGTAGTTCCCGCGACGGTTCCTGCGACAGCGCCTGGAACAACTGTCGCGACGGCGCCAACCGCCGCGCCTCCCCCACTGCCCGAGGCCGTGGTCTCGCTCCATCCCGTGGGCTCGGGGGACCCGGCACCAGCCGCGCCGGCAATCTCCGTTCCGGGTCCTGAAGGGTTCGGAAGCGGGGCCCCCTCCACGGATTCGAAGCGCGGGCAGTTCCCAGCAGTCGCGTGGTACCGTCCCACCAGCGACGGTGAGACCGACGCCTCGCTTCCCTGGAACACCGCGCTGGGCCCGTTTGACCCGTGGACCCGCGCCAAGGTCGCGCTCCTCTTCGAGGTCCAGACCTACCAGATCGGGTTCGAGCAGAAGCCGCTTGCGGGTAGCCAGGATGGCACCACCTATACCGGCGGCACGTTCCGGAGCACGACCAGAGGCGGCCGCCTGGAGTGGGGCAACTGGGGCGTGAGCTTCGCCGCTGGACGGGGGACCTTAGGCTGGGACGCCACGCCGTCCCTCGCGTACGAAGCGGGCGTGAGTCTCGACATGGACCTCCTTACCGGTCGCATCTCGCGGAGCTTCGGCGCCTGGGCCCCCTTCGACTTCGGTCGCTCCGACGTCCGGATCGGCCTCGCGCTGCCCGAGGTCTACCTGCGCGGCAGCTACGCCACCGCGAAGAAGGGGGCGGCTGTCAGCGCGGCGCGGGGCCCTGCCATGCTCCCGTCCGATGCGCGCTGGCTCGGTTTCCAGCTCGGGCTCTCGCTCTTGGGAACTCGGCTCACCGCTGGGGATTCCATCTACCTCGAGGCGCGGCTGGGCGAGGTCCACGTCCAGGCGGTGGCCTGGGAGGCCGCTGCCTACGGAGCGAGCAAGAGGGTTCAATTCGCACAGTGGGGGTGGGGCTGGGAGTTCAAGCCCACCTTCCGTGCGGGTCTCGCGTTCTAGGTGCGGGGGGACGGTCGGACGTGTGGCCCTGCTACACGTCCGGCTGCGTCTCGGCCGCGACCACCGCCGGCGCCTCGCCGTCCCCGGGGAGGAGCAGGTTCAGGAGCACGCCGACGTAGGTGGCGAGCGACATGTCGCCCAGCTCCACCGAGCCGAGGTGGATCCGGGCGCCGCCGACGCCGATGATCAGGATCACCGAGGTGATGATCAGGTTGCGCTTCCTCGCGAAGTCGATCCGCGCCTCCACCAGCATGCGCACGCCGGCCGCGGCGATGATGCCGAAGAGCAGGATGCAGATGCCGCCCATCACCTGGGTGGGGATGGAGCGGATCAGCGCCCCCACCGTGGGCAGGAACGACATGGCGACGGCGAGCACCGCGGCGCCGCCGATCACCCAGACGCTGAAGACCCGGGTGATGGCCATGACGCCGATGTTCTCGCCGTAGGTGGTGGCCGGCGGGCCGCCCAGGAGGCCGGCCACCGCGGTGGCCACGCCGTCGCCGGCCAGGGACCGGTGCAGGCCCGGGTCCTTCACGAGGTCGCGCCCCACCACGTTGCCGGTGACGATGAGGTGGCCGATGTGCTCGGTGATCACCACCAGCGAGATGGGGGCGAGCGTCAGGATCACCCCCAGGTCGAAGGTGGGCCAGACGAAGTGGGGGACGGCGAAGGCCGAGGCGGCGCGCACCCCCGACAGGTCCACCTGGCCGGCCAGCAGCGCCACCAGGTAGCCGCCGGCGATCCCGATGAGCACGGGGATGACCCCGAGGAAGCCCTTCAGGAACACCGCCGCCGCGATGGCGATGGCCAGCGCCGCCAGCGCCACCCGGAAGAACTCCGGCCGGTAGCTCCCGGTGCCGCCCTGCATCGCCATCACCTCGACCGCCACCCGGGCCAGCCCCAGGCCGATGACCATGACCACCGGCCCGATGACCACCGGGGGCAGCAGCCGGTCGATCCAGCCGCTGCCGAACTTCCCGATGGCCAGGGCCACCGCGACGTAGATGAGCCCGACCACCACGCAGCCGCCCATGGCGAGCGCGACGCGGGCGTCGGGAGCCATCTGGCCGGGCTTCACCGCCAGGATCCCCGAGAGGGCGGCGATGAAGGCGAAGGAGGAGCCCAGGTACGCCGGGGCCTTCCCCTTGGTGAGCGCGATGTAGATCAGGGTGCCGACGCCCGAGGTGAAGAGCGTCACCGAGGTGTCGAGCCCCACCAGGAAGGGCACCAGCACCGTGGCGCCGAACATGGCGAAGAGGTGCTGGAGCGAGAGCGGGATCGACTGGAGCAGGGGGACCCGCTCCTGGACGTCGATGGTGCGAGGCGTCACGGGAGTGCTCCGTCAGGCGAAGAGGAAGTAGACCAGGAAGGCGGCCGAGGCGGCGTACATGAGCGGGCGCACCTCGCGCCCGCGGCCGGTGAGCAGCTTCAGCAGCGCGTGGGCGATGAAGCCGGCGCCGATGCCGTTGGTGATGCTGTAGGTGAAGGGCATCACCGTGAGGGTGAGGAAGGCGGGGATGGCCTCGGTGAAGTCGTCCCAGGGCAGCGCCCCCACCTCCCGCATCATCAGGAAGCCCACCAGCACCAGCACCGCCCCGGTCGCCTGGGGCGGGACGACCCCGGCGAGCGGCGAGAGGAACAGCCCGACCGCGAAGAGCAGGCCGGTGACCACCGAGGTGAGGCCGGTGCGCCCCCCGGCGGCGGCGCCGGAGGCGCTCTCGATGTAGGTGGTGGCCGAGCTGGCGCCGGCGGCCCCGCCGGCCACCGCGGCCAGCGAGTCCACCATCAGCACCGTGCCGGGCCGCGGGTAGTTCCCCTCGGCGTCGAGGTACTTCGCCTCCTGGCCCACCGCCACCACCGTGCCGACGGTGTCGAAGAAGTCCGAGAGCATCAGCGAGAAGACGGTGAGGCCCGCCGCCGCCAGCCCCATCTGGCCGACGAAGGAGAAGCTGAACTGGCCGAGCTGCGAGAAGTCGGGGAGGGCGAGGAGCGAGCGGGGCAGCTGGCCGGCGCCGGGCGGGAGCCGGGCGGCCTCGCCCAGCAGGGCCCGCAGCAGGCCGGCGACGGCGGTGGAGGCGGCGATGCCGAGGAGCAGCGCCCCCTTCACGTTCCGCAGCACCAGCCAGGCGGTGAAGATCAGCGTGCCCAGGAAGAGCCAGGCGGTGGCGCCCTGGGCCGGCCCGTGCAGCGTGCCGTCGAGCCCGAGCTGCACCGGCACCGGCCCGCCGCCGGGGCGGGAGACGAAGCCGGCGTCGACGAAGCCGATGATGGCGAGGAACAGGCCGATGCCGACGCCGATGGCCTTCTTCAGGGAGGCGGGCACCGCCACCACCACCGCCTGGCGCAGGCCGGTGGCCACCAGCAGGGAGATGACCAGGCCCTCGGCGACGATGACGCCCATGGCCTGCGGCCAGGAGAGGCCGCGGGCCCCCACCAGCTGGAAGGCCACCACGGCGTTCAGCCCCATCCCCGAGGCCAGCGCCAGGGGGAGGTTCGCGAGGAGCCCCATGGCGACGGTCATGACCGCCGCCACCAGCGCGGTGGAGGTGAGCAGGCCGGGGATCGCCCCCGGCCGCCCGCCGCCCAGGATCATGGGGTTCACGAAGAGGATGTAGGCCATGGTCATGAACGTCGTCGCACCGGCCACGACCTCGGTGCGGACGCTCGTGCCCCGGGCCGTGAGGCCGAAGAAGGCGTCGAGCCTGGCGGAGAACCCGGTGGGCGCGCTCATGGGCGGTCCTCCCGGGTCAGTGGACGGTCCACTGGACCATCGCCTGCGGCACCGACACCACCTTGGTGGCCCCGTCCCGGCCCGGGTTCGGGAAGGCGTGGACGTACCACTCGACGCCGGCGTGGAAGCGGCCGGGCTTTCCGCCGGGGATCAGCGCCCCGAGGTCGAGCAGCAGCTCCGGCTGGGTCATCAGGTCGAGCTTCGTCTTGCCGGCGATCCGGTCGGTGGTGAGGTCGGCGAAGCCGGTGAAGACGAGCTGGAGGGGACCCAGGCCGAAGGGCACCGTCCAGAAGGGCGAGAGCTGCCAGGTGTGGTGGTAGAAGTTCAGCGAGGAGAAGGTGCCGGCGGCCTCCGCGAGCCGCACCGTGGCGTTGGAGTACCGGTAGTAGAGGTTCACGCCCGCGACCGCGAAGCCGGGGAGGGCCAGGTCGACCCCGATGCCGCCCAGGTAGGCGCTGAAGTCCCGCGACTGGTTGATCTCGCCCGCCAGGCCCCAGCTGCGGATCGGGCCGGCGGCGCCCAGGCCGAGCAGCTTGTTCAGGAACAGGCGGGGGTGCCACTCCGCGTAGACGTCCGAGGTGCCGCCGGTGGGCGCGAGGCCGTCCACGAAGTTGCCCCGGTAGAAGTCCACGAAGGCGAAGTTGTCGCCGTACTCCCAGGTGCTGAAGTGGTTCAGCGTGACGGTGGTCATCGTCCCGCCCTTGGTGTCGTACCCGAGCAGGTTGTCGTGGAAGTTGTAGCCCTGGAGGAGCTGGACGTTGGTGGTCGAGAAGCCGTCCGCAGCGGCCGGGCGGGGCAGGGCCAGGGCGGCGGCGAGCAGGCCGGCGGCGAGGTGCACGCGGTGTGTGATCAAGGAACCCTCGGTGGTTGGTGCGGCGGCGCGCACCCTACCGCCGGGGTCTGACAGCCGATTCGGGAGTCAGGCGGCCGGCGCCTCGGGCGGCAGCACGTACCACTGCCCCTTGGCGCCCTGCTCGCGGCGGCACAGCCCCTCCTTCTCCATGGCCTCGAGCAGCCGGGAGAAGGAGGAGAAGCCGTGGTCGTGCTCGTCGAAGTCCGGCTCGCGGCGGACGATGGCCGCCTTGATGGCCGAGGGGTTCACCGGCGCGGTGGACCGGGCCAGGATGGCGGACAGCGACTCGCGGGCGATCTCCGGGATCACCTTCTCCTTCGGCTTCTCCCGCGGCTGGCCCGCCGCGCCCCCGCCGCCCGCCCCCCCGCTGGCCTCGCGCCGGCGCCCGCCGCCGGCGCGCAGGTAGATGAACTCGTCGCAGGCCTTCACGAAGAGCGGGCTGGTGGACTCCTTCACCGCCATGCCGATGACGGTCCGGTCGTTCTCGCGCAGCTTGTAGGCGAGCGGGCAGAAGTCGCTGTCGCCCGACGCCAGCACGAAGGTGTCGATGTGCTCGCGCAGGTAGGCCAGCTCCAGCGCGTCGATCACCAGCCGGACGTCGGCGCCGTTCTTGCCGGCCCGGGTGGAGGGGGGTACGTCCACCAGCTCCACGCCCTTGTCGTGGAGCCGCTGGGTGGCCTCGGGGAAGCGGGTCCAGTCGGCGTAGGCGCGGCGGAACACCACCTTGCCCTTCTCCAGCAGGGTGTCGAGCGCCGGCTGCAGGTCGAAGGTGGAGGCCTCCAGCCCGGTGCGGGTGACGAGGTTCTCGAAGTCGATGAACAGGGCGATGCGCTGGTCGAGCGGCTCGCGCTTCATGCAGGTTCTCTCCCGGGGCCGTGGCGGCCCGTCAGGCCGGCAACCTGACAGGGGGGCGGGCGGGACGCAAGGGGGACGCCGGCCGGCCGCCGTCCCCCGCGCCACCGGGCGGCGCGCCTCGACCCGTCGCGCTCCCTCCCGGCGGACGGTCGACGCCGGCCCCGGCGCCGTGCTTCACTCCCACCTCCCGTGCGCCCCACCTGCTTCCGCTGCCTCCGCCCGGCCTCCTTCTGCGTCTGCGCCGGCGTCCCGCCGGCCCGGGCGCGGAGCCGGCTCGTCCTCCTGCAGCACCCCCGCGAGGCAGGGCTCGCCATCTGCACCGCCCGGCTCACCCACGTCCTCGTCGAGGGCTCGGAGCTGCACCGGGGCGTCCGGTTCGACGGGCACGCGCGGGTGCGGGCGCTCGCCGCGGTCCCCGGCGCCGCGCTCCTCTATCCCGGCGAGGGCGCCCGGGCCGCCGCCGCGCTCGCCGACGCGCCGCCGCCGGTGCTCTTCGCGGTCGACGCCACCTGGTTCCACGCCGAGCGCATGCTGCGGGACAACCCCTTCCTGGCGGCCCTGCCGCGGGTCGCGGTCCGCTCGTCGCAGGCGAGCGCCTACGGCGACCTGCGCCGCGAGCCCGGGGCGGTGCACCTCTCCACGCTGGAGGCGGTGGCGCTGGCGCTGGGCGCCCTGGAGCGGGACCCGGGCCGCTTCGAGCCCATGCGCGAGGCCCTCCGCCGGTCGGTCGCGCTCCAGCTCGCCTGCGCCCGGGGGCCGCGCCACAACCCCCGCCACCGCGGCGGCGCCGCGGAGCGCGGCCTGGGCGGAGCGGGCCCGCCGGCCCCGGCGGGCGCCGCCGCCGCGCCGGAGGGGTAGGGCCATCCCGGCATGGCGCCCCGCCTCCTCCTCGACGCCCGGCAGGCCCGCGCCCTCCACCTCGCCGCCCAGGGGCTGCTAGATC
>JAJZTO010000241.1 GCA_021848865.1 Myxococcales bacterium | reverse complement strand
CGTGGCCCACCCCGCCACCCGCATCGAGACCGGCCTGGCCCGGGCCACCGGCACGGTGCGCGCCAAGGACGACGCGGTCCTCGCGGCCAGGGGCACCGGCCAGATCCTGCGCATCCTGGTGGGCGTCGGCGACCGCGTCCGGAAGGGGGCGCCGCTCGTCGAGATGGACCCGACCAACGTCCGCATCGGGCTGCAGAACGCCCAGGCGCTGGAGCGGCTCGGCGCCGCCGGGCTGGCCTCGGCCGAGAAGGACCTGGCCCGCGGCAAGACCCTCTTCGAGCAGGGCAGCATGCCCGCGGCCCAGTGGGAGAAGGTCCAGACGGCGCGCGACCTCGCCGCGGCCCAGCACGACCAGGCCCGGGCGGCGCTCCGGGCCGCCGAGCAGGCGGTGGCCGACGCCACCCTGGTGGCCCCCTTCGCCGGGGCCATCACCGCCAGGTACCGGAACGCCGGCGACACCGTGACCCTGATGCCGGTGAGCCCCATCCTGGCGCTCACCGACCTCGACCACCTGGAGGCGCGCCTGGCGGTGCCCGAGTCGATCGAGCCCTTCGTCCAGGTCGGGCAGGCCGTGGAGGGGGTCACCACCCCCGGCGGCGTCCGCTTCGCCGCCCGGGTGCGGGTGAAGAACCCGGTGGTCGACCCGGCGACCCGCACCGTCGAGGTGCTCGCCGACGTGGTCCGCGGCCCGGGCCTCCGGCCCGGCACCCTGGTGAGCGTGGACTTCGGCTCCTTCGGCACCGGCCTCTACGTCCCCACCACCGCCCTGAGGACCGACGGCACCGGGAGCTTCGTCTTCGTGGTGGCGGACGGCAAGGCGGTGCGCCGCGCCGTCGAGGTCGTGCCGGTGCACCCGGGCGCGGTGGCGGTGCGCAAGGGGCTCGACCCGCAGGCCGACGTCATCCAGGATCCGGGGTCGCTGGCCGACGGCGACGCCGTGATCGCGCTCCCCAACTGACGGAAGACGGGAGCGCGCCATGATCCGCACCTTCATCGCCCGTCCGGTCTTCACCGGGATGCTCGTCCTGGTGGTCCTGGTCTTCGGCCTCGTCGCCTACCCGCGCATCGGCGTGGACCAGTTCCCCGAGATCGAGTTCCCCGTCGTCACCGTGACCACGGTCCTGCCGGGCGCCGACCCGGAGGCCATCGAGCGCACCGTCTCCAAGCCGCTGGAGGAGGCGCTGAACACCCTCCCCGGCCTCGACACCCTGCGCTCGACCAACGTCGAGAACGTCTCCCTGATCGTGGTGCGCTTCGAGCTCGAGCGGAACGCCGAGGTCGCGGCGCAGGACGTGCGCGACCGGGTCCAGGCCACCCTCTCCAGGCTCCCGCGGGAGATCGAGACGCCGGTGGTGGAGAAGTTCGACATCGGCGCCACCCCGGTGGCCACCCTGGCCCTGAGCGCCTCGCTGCCCATCGAGCGGCTCACCAAGCTCGCCGACGACGTGGTGAAGCCCACCCTGCAGCAGATCCAGGGCGTGGGCGCCGTGGAGCTCGTCGGCGGCCGGAAGCGGGAGATCTCCATCGTGGTGGGCCCGCGGACGCTGAAGGGCTACGGGCTGGCCCCCGGCGACGTGGTGGCCGCGGTCCGCGGCCAGAGCCTGGACGTCCCCGGCGGGCGCACCCTGGAGCCGGGCGTGGAGCGCTCGGTGAAGCTGGCCGGCGAGGCCCGGTCGGTGGAGGCGCTGCGCGCCCTGGTCGTCGCCAGCCCCATGGGCACCCCGGTGCGCCTCGGCGAGGTGGCCCAGGTGCTCGACGGGCCCGCCGAGGCCCGCGGCGCCGCCCGGCTGGGCGGGCGCGGCGCCATCGCCCTGGTGGTCCGCAAGCAGTCGGGCGCCAACACCGTCCAGGTGGCCGAGGCGCTCAAGGCGCGCCTGGCGGGCATCGAGCGCCAGCTGCCCCCGGGGAGCCGGCTGGCCCTGGTGGTGGACGGCGCCAAATGGATCCGGTCGTCCATCTCCTCGGTGCAGGAGGACATGCTGCTGGGCGGCCTCCTGGCGGTGGTGGTGGTGCTGCTCTTCCTGCGCAACTTCCGCTCCACGCTGGTGTCGGCGGTGGCGCTGCCCACCGCCATCATCGGCACCTTCGCGGTGATGCGGGCGCTGCACTTCACCTTCAACATCATCACCATGCTGGCCCTCACCCTCTCCATCGGCCTGCTCATCGACGACGCCATCGTGGTCATCGAGAACATCGTCCGGCACCTGGAGGCCGGCGAGACGCCCTGGGAGGCGGCCCGCAAGGGCACCAGCGAGATCGCCCTGGCGGTGCTGGCGGTGACGCTGGCGGTGGTGGCGGTCTTCGTCCCGGTGGCCTTCATGGAAGGGATGATGGGCCGCTTTTTCTACCAGTTCGGCGTCACCGTGGCGGTGGCGGTGCTCATCTCCTACCTGGTGTCGATGACGCTCACGCCGATGTTCTCGGCGCGGGTGCTCCGCGAGCACGTGGCCCACGGCCGGGTCTTCCGGGCCATCGAGCGGGTGCTCCAGGCGATCGAGCACTGGTACCGCACCGCCCTGGCCTGGGTGCTGGACCGCCGCGCCCTGACCCTGGCCGCGGCCTCGGCGGTGCTGATCGTCACCGTGCTGCTGGCCGGCAGGCTCAAGTTCACCTTCATCCCGCAGCAGGACATGAGCATGGTGAAGGTGACCCTGGAGCTGCCCAGCGGCACCACGCTGGCCGAGACCCAGCGGCAGCTGGACGACCTGGCCGCCCAGGTCCGCGCCGTCCCCGGCGTGCGCGAGACCCTCGCCGTCGCCGGCGGCGGCGCGCTGGAGGAGGTGAACAAGGGCGACATCACCGTGGACCTCGTGCCCATCGACCAGCGCACCTACGGCCAGCAGGACTTCAAGCAGTACCTGCGCCAGACCCTGCGGACCAGCCCGGCGGCCCAGGTCGGCGTGCAGGACTTCAGCCCCGTGGCCGGCGGCGGCAACCGCCCGCAGATGGTCCAGTTCAACCTCCGCAGCACCGACTTCGACGCCCTGCTCGCGGCGGTGGAGAAGACCCGCCAGGCGATGCTCCGGAACCCCGGGTTCGCGGACGTCGACACCACCTGGCGCAGCGGCAAGCCGCAGCTCGACGTCGAGGTGGACCGCGAGCGCGCCGCCTCGGTCGGGATCCCGGCGGCGGTGCTGGGCCAGAACCTCCGCGCCCTGATGGGCGGCGACAAGGTCGCCGACTTCCACGAGGGCAGCGACGTCTACGACATCAAGGTGAGGCTGCCGCCGGCGGTGCTGGCCGATCCGGCGGCGCTGGGCGCGATGGCGGTGCGGGCCCCCGGCGGCCAGCTGGTGGAGCTGCGCAGCATCGCCACGCTGAAGCCGACCCTGGGCCCCTCGCAGATCGAGCACCAGGCCCAGATGCGCCAGGTCACGCTCCTCGCCGACCTGCGCAACTACGCGCTGGGCGAGGCCATGACCTACCTCTCCGACTTCGCCAGGAAGGACCTGCCGGCCTCGGTCCAGTCCGACTTCGAGGGGCAGGGACGCGAGCTCGGCAAGGCGGCCAAGGCCTTCCTGCTGGCGCTCGTGCTCGGCGTCGTGCTCGTGTACATCATCCTGGCGGCGCAGTTCGAGAGCCTGGTCCACCCCTTCACCATCATGATGTCGCTGCCCTTCGCCATCATCGGCGGCATCGGGGGGCTGCTCATCGCCCACCAGTACATGTCCATGATGTCGATGATCGGCTTCATCATGCTCATGGGCCTGGTGACCAAGAACGGCATCCTGCTGGTGGAGTTCACCAACCAGCTGCGGATGGCCGGCAAGAGCACCCGCGAGGCGCTGCTCGAGGCCGGGCCCATCCGGCTGCGCCCCATCCTCATGACCTCGGTGGCGATGATCGCCGGCATGATCCCGGTGGCCCTGGCGCGCGGCGACGGCGCCGAGACCCGCGTGCCCATGGCGGTGACCATCATCGGCGGCCTCGTCACCTCCACCGCCCTGACGCTGGGCATCGTCCCGGTGGTCTACTCGCTCCTCGACGACCTGCGGAACCGGCTCTGGAAGCCGGCGAGGGAGCGGCCGGCCCCGGAGCGGACCGCCGCCGCCCGGGCGACCTCGGGCGAGTAGCCCCGGCTCACGCGCCCAGCCCGGCGGTCACCCAGCGGGCCACGCCCGCCGCCGACCGGAACTCCGCCACCGCGCGCACCGCCGCCCCCGGGAGCGCCTCGCGCGCCATCCGGGCCAGCGCCGTGCCCGGCCCCAGCTCCAGCAGCACCGAGCAGCCCAGCTCCCCGGCCACCGCGAGGCAGCGCGCCCACTCCAGCCGCCGGGCCACCTGGCGCGACAGGCTCTCGACGGCGGCGGCGGCGCTCCGCACCGGCTCGCCGCTCACGCCCGCCAGGACCGGCACCGCCGGGGCCCGGGGCCCGGCCGCGGCCAGCGCCCGGGCGAACGGGGCGACGGCGCCGGCGAGGAGCCGGGTGTGGGCCGGCACGGCGACCGGGAGCCGCTGCACGGTGGCGGCCCCCGCGGCGGAGGCCCGCCGGGCCGCCTCCTCCAGCGCCGCCTCCGGGCCGCCCAGGACGCAGTGGTCGGGCCCGTTGACGATGGCCACCTCGCAGCCGGCGGCGGCCGCGAGCGCCTCGAGCCGCGCCAGGGGGAGGCCGCGCAGCCCGAGGAGCCCGGCCGGACCGGCGCAGGCCTCGTCCATCAGCGCCGCGCGCCGCGCCGCCAGGGCCACCACCTCCCCCGGCGCGAAGGTGCCGGCGACCCCGTGGGCCGCGAGCTCCCCGACGCTGTAGCCGAGGAGCAGCGCCGGCGCCGGCAGCGCCTCCCGCAGCGCCGCCCAGGTGGCGAGCTGGGCCGCCACCACCAGCGGCTGGGCCACCGCGTTGCGGAACGGCTCGGCCCCACCCTGCCGCACGATGGCCGCCGCCGGCCGCCCCAGGACCGCCTCCGCCTCGCGCAGCGCCGCC